>RFJM01000571.1 GCA_003694905.1 Caldilineae bacterium | reverse complement strand
TGACCGTGTCGATGCCGCAGTTAGACTGCATGATGTACGGCGTGCAGCGCATGCCATCCGCTTCCAGTCGTCCGGTGAGGTCGTCCAGATAGCGATGGGCAATAGGCTGAACGTAGGCCGAAAGCACGGTGGTGCTGGTACGCTCATACTCACGCCACTCGCGCGTGATCTGGTAGGACCCCACCACCGCTACCTCCGGCCAGAGCTCCTTCACCCGCTGGACCACGGCTTTCTCGTGCGCGGCGTTGGCGTAGGAATTGATCAGGCAGACACCGATGGCTTCCACCCCTTCGGCCTTGAAGTCCTCCAGGATGGCGGGCAGGCCGGAGAGATCCAGCGGGCGGGTCTCCACGCCTTTGTAGTTGATGCGCCCGGGCACTTCCCGGCGCAGGTAGCGGGGCACGAAGGGTTTGGGCTTCTGATACTCGAGATTGAAGTAATCGGGACGATTCCCCCGGCCGATCTCCAACACATCGCGGAAGCCCTCGGATGTGATGAGCGCGGTTTTAGCCCCTTTCCTCTCGGTAATGGCGTTGATGACAATGGTCGTGCCATGCACAAAGGAGATGAATTCGGCAGGGCTGAGTCCCGCGGCCGCGATCACATCCATCACCCCTTGCTCGAACTGATGGGGCGTGGTGTGACTCTTGGCCGTGCTCACCTTGCCGTCCGCGCTCACGCAGACCAGGTCGGTGAACGTCCCACCGATGTCGGTCGCTACTCTTGTCACGGTTAAGCCTCCTGGAGTGGATGCGAAATGGACGGTGATTTGTCAATTCAAGAAAGAATGTTTTACGATTGGAATCCAACCCCTCCCCGACTCCTCGCAAGGCGCTCATTCCGTATCTGCGGATGATGAGGTACGTACGGGAGGGGTTCACCTGTTTGGGCGCAGATGAGATGGGCGGATGTACGCCGATACGGATGAAAGACGGACTCGGATTCACACGGCCTGCGGTCACAGATTCCTAAAGACCCATCCGTGTTTTTCTGCGTTCATCCGTGTGCCCTTTATTTTCGGAACAGGGGCAGGGAGGGGTTGGGATTCACCATAGCTGGGTTCAGTTGGCGGGCACGATGACGCGGTTGCCGAACTCGTAGGGTTGGGCAAAGAGGCCGAACTCGGCAAGCTCGCTTTCCGGTGGTGCTTCGCTACCCCACTTGCGGCTCGGCTTCCAGCCACACTGCTTCCTGAGCAGGGCCGCGTGCTCGGCCGCCTTGAACGCGGCGATGGAGGGATCGATGACGGGCACCCCCAGCTCTTCCTCCAGCTCCTTGTAGAAGCCGGTTTCCAGGGTGCAGCCCAGGATGATGCTCTCGGCATAATCCTCCTCGACTGCCTGCCGGCTGGCCGCGATGAGACGGTCCCGGGTGCAGTCGTGGTCCTGCTGGAACTCGACCACATTCATGTTGACATGCCGGAAGGACATGAGCTTCTCACCGTAGCCGTAGTGGATCACGGTGTTCCGCATCTGATTGACCCACTTATACTGGCCGACGATGATGGAGAAGTTGTTGGCCAGCGTGAGGGCCGTCTCGATGGAGGCATGGCAAGGCGCGACCACGATCATGTCCCCTGAGATCTCGCGGGCGTCGTGCAGGGCCGTGTCGTAGAAGCAGCCGATGACCATGGCGTCGAAGCCTTCGTTGGCCGCCTGCCGGGTGGCACGCACGATCTCTGCGGTGACTATCGCCTCGTAGGTGCGATATTCCAGATTGGTGATGGGGCCGATGCGCGCCGGGTCGAAGGAAGTCACATGGGCTTCGGTCGAAGGGTACTTGTAATCCTTGATCCAGTCGGCCATAAACTGGTCGTAGGCGCCGCTACCGACCGGATCCAGAAACATCACTTTCAACGGGTACATCGAATTGTCTCCTGATGTTGAGAGGCGTGAGTGTGGCGGGGTCGAGTTCCACGCCGTAGATTTCTACGGCCGTCTGTAGCGAGACATATCCGTTCTTTACATCGGCGATCACCTCCTCGACAGGGCGCTGGTGGGGATGGCCGTAGCCGCCGCCAACTGCCGTGATCAGACGGGCCAGGTCGCCCTTCTTGAGGACGTACCGGGCGATCTTCCCTTTCCAGAGGACCGGCTCCTCGCGGCCGGGGGTGAATACCTCCACGCCGTTGAGCGAGCCATGGCCGCCGCCGTTGGCCCCCCATGGGGGATATTTGTGCCGGCCAAATGTGGTGGTGAGTTGCGCTTCCTCGGCCAGCAGACGATAGTCGCGAATCAAACCGAGCCCGCCGCGATAGCGGCCATGCCCGGCGCTGGTCTCGTTGAAGCTGTACTGCTCGACCAGAATCGGGTAGCGGGTTTCGCACACTTCCACCGGGATCACATAGGTCTCTCCGTCGCCGACGGGCACCAGTCCGTTCTCTCCGTCTTTCGTGGCCCCGGCCCCCCAGCCCCCGGCCTGCGGTTCGACCAGGATGAAACGCTCGCCCTCTTCGTTGAACCCGGCAATGAGCGTACCGCATACGCTGAGATGATGCCCGGCCGTCAGCCGGTCCGGCAGGACCGGGAACAACGCCTGCCAGAGCAGGTCCACCGCATACGCTCCGGTTTCCCAATAGGTGGAGACGGGGGCAGGACGCTGCGCAGTGAAAACGGTGCCTTCCGGGCAGATGATCTTGACCGGACGGAACCAGCCGTCGTTCACCGGCGTGGAGGGATCGGTGATGGCCTTGAAAATGGTACGGCAGGCCGACTGCAGTCGCGTGCGGGTACAGTTGATGGGGCCGGGTACCTGAGGGGAAGAACCGGTGAAGTCGGCAATGAACTCGTCATCGCTGATGGTGACCTTCACGCAGACGTACACCGGTGTATCGGTGAGCCCGTCATCGTCCATCCACTCTTCCGCGAAGTACTCTCCTTTGGGCAACGCGGCCAGGGCCTTGCGGGCCAGGATCTCCCCCTGGTCCAGCCCCGTGCGGATACTCTCCTGCACCGCGGCCAGGCCGTATTGGCGGCAGATCTCCATCACCCGCTTTTCGGCGCGACGTAGCGAGGCAACGCCGGCAAACATATCCCCCAGGGTCGCCTCAGGGGTGCGCACATTGGCGGCAATGAGGTCCACCAGGCTTGGGATGATCCTGCCTCCTTCGTAGAGGCGAATGGCGGGAAACTGCAATCCCTCCTGGTAGATCTCCGTGCTGTCGGTCGTCCAGCTGCCGGCGGCCATGCCCCCCACCTCGGTCCAATGCGCTTTGTTCACGGCAAAGGCCACCAGCGTGCCCTCGTAGAAAATGGGGGCGATCAGCGCCACGTCCGAGAGATGGTTGCCACCACCCCGGTAGGGGTCGTTGTTCATGAATACGTCGCCGGGGACCATCTCTTCGGGCGGGAACTTCTCCAGAATGGCCTTGACGGCAAAAGTGAGGGTGCCCAGAAAGCCCGGTACGCCGTTGGCCTGGGCGATGATGTCGCCGTTGTGGTCGGTGATGGCACAGGCGTAGTCCAGCACCTCGTAAATGATGGGGCTCTGGCTGCTGCGCCCCAGGGCGATGAAGCTTTCTTCGGCCGCGGCAATCAATTGCTCGCGGATGATTTCCAGGGTGAAAGGATCGGTCATGCCGGCGACTCCTGCATCTCGATATGAAGGAAGCCGTATTCGTCGCGGGTGAAGACCTGGTCGGGAAAAATGACGGTGGTGGAAGTGGGCTCCTCGACCACCGCCGGGCCCGATATGGGAGTACCAACAGGCAGCAATTCGCGCTCGTAGATATCCGTCTGGCACAGGCCGAAGTCGTCAAAGTAGACCCCTCGCCGGTCCTTGTGTGCCTGCGCCAGACTGCCGCCACGCACCCGTCCGATCTCCGCCTTGTCCACCGCGCCGAAAGCCGTCACATGGTAGTTCACCAGCTCGATGGGCGCGTCGAGCCGGAAGGTATAGGCCTGGTGATGCAGATCATGGAAGCGCTTTTCGATCTCGCGCAGCGTCACGGCCGTGAGAGGGCCGTCGGGAATCGGGACCTTGACGGTGTGTTCCTGGCCCTTGTAACGCATATCGGCATGGCGGCGGAAGTAGATTCGCTCGGGTGCCACACCCTGGGCCATCAGCGCCTCCCCCGCCTGTGTTTCCATGTCCTGGAAGAAGGTCGCCAGCTCTTCCGGCTCCATGCGGTCGGTACGGCGGATGGCGGTGCGAATGAGATCCTGCCTCAAATCGGCCATGAGCATACCCCAGGCCGAGAAGACGCCCGGCTCGGTGGGGACGACCACCTTCTTGACCCGAAGCTTGCGCGCCAGAGCGGGCGCATGCATGGCCCCACCACCCCCGAAGGCAATCAGCACGAAGTCGCGCGGATCATGGCCCCGGCGGACCGAGACGAGCTGGATGGCATTGATCATACTGGCATCGGCCAGCCGGATGATTCCCATCGCGGCCTCCTCCAGCGTACAGCGAAAGCGATAGGCAATGGGTGCCAGTACCCGGCAGGTCTGCTCCAGATCCAGCGCGATCTCACCCCCCAGAAAATAGTCGGGATTGAGCCGCCCCACCATGACGTTGGCATCGGTAACGGTGGGATGATCGCCACCTTTGCCGTAGCAGGCCGGGCCCGGATCGGCGCCGGCGCTTTGCGGGCCGATATGCAGGCTGCCGGCTTCATCGATCCAGGCGATAGAGCCACCCCCCGCACCGATCTCGACGATGTCGATGGTGGGGGCCAGAATGGGGTAACCGGCATAGCCCCGATTCCAGCCGATCTTGTACTCGGTGGTGATGCGCGGCTGGCCCCCTTTGACCAGAGATGTCTTGGCCGTGGTGCCGCCCACATCGAAGGTGATCAGATTCTCCTCGCCGATGAGACGGCCAACCTGCACCGCGCCGATGACCCCTGCCACAGGACCCGACTCCACCGCGTAAATCGGCGCGGCTTTGCCCCGCGCGAAGGTGGCAGTGCCGCCGTTGGATTGCATCACATGATAGACCGGCGGCATCCCTTGCGCCCGCAACCGCTCCTCCAGTTCCGTCAGATAGTGCTCGACCGTGGGCTTGACGTAGCTGTTGAGCACGGCCGTATTGGTGCGTTCGTATTCGCGCCACTCCCGGCTCAACTCATGCGAAGCCGACAGAGCCAGTTCGGGCGCGTGTTGGCGGATGATCTCCAGACAGCGCTTTTCGTGCGCGGGGTTGGCGTAGGCATGGAGGAAACAGACGGCCACGGCCTCGACCCCTTCGCGGCGGTATATCTCCAGCGCCGCCAACACATCCTCTTCCTTCAGCGGTTCCAGCACCTGACCCCGATAGTTCATGCGCTCGCGGATCTCGAGGCGCAGGTAGCGCGGCACAAAGGGCTTGGGCTTGGTGTAGTAGAGATTGTAGATGTCAGGGCGATTGGCGCGGCCGATCTCCAGCACATCGCGAAACCCCTTGGTGGTAAGCAGGGCCGTGCGTGCTCCCTTGCGTTCGGTCAGCGCGTTGATGACCACGGTCGAGCCGTGCACAAAGAAGCGAGTCTTGTCGGCAGAGAGCCGCGCCCTGTCCAGCGTGGCCAGCACGCCGTCAGCAAGATGGCCGGGCGTGGTGGATGCCTTGGCAAACCCTACTGCCCCTGTCTCTTCATCCAGATAGGCAAGGTCGGTGAAGGTGCCGCCGATATCGCTGGCTACTCGCATGCGGTGGCCTCCCCTACTATGCTACGTGGCGGCTTCGACAGTGGACGACGTCTCCGGCACGGCGGCCGGCGCTGGCGGCTGTTCGAACAGATGACAGCGCACCGTGTGGCCGGGTCCGGTTTCCACCATCACCGGGTCGACGACTTTGCAGACATCCATGACGTAGGGACAGCGCTGGTGGAAGCTACAGCCCGGAGGAACATTGACCGGGCTGGGGATCTCGCCGATGGAGTGGATCTTGGAAGGCTTCAGCTTCTCCTCTTCCTCCGAGAGCACGGGAATGGAGGAGAGAAGCATCTGGGTGTAGGGATGCTGGGGATTCTGGAAGAACTCGGCCGCATCCGCGACTTCGCAGATCTTGCCCAGATACATGATGGCGACGCGCGTGGCCACATTGCGCATCAGGCTCAGATCGTGGGTGATGAAAAGATAGGAGAGGTTGAGCTCTTGCTGGAGGCGAATAAGCAGGTTGATTACCTTGCCCTGCACCGACACATCCAGAGCGGAGGTGGGTTCATCCAGCACAATGAGGGAGGGATCGGAGGCCAGGGCGCGGGCGATAGCGATGATCTGCTTCTCGCCGCCGCTGAGCTGGCGCGGATATTTGTGCATATAGTCGGGCGGCAACTCCACCTCGTTCAACAGCCGCAAGATCTCGAGGGTGCGGTTCTTATGCGGCTGATGAATACGCAGGGGCAGGTCCAGGATGTCCTTGATGGTGCGCCGCGGGTTGAGGGAAGAGCCGGGATCCTGGTAGACGATCTGGATTTCTTTCTTGAAGCGCAGGGGACGCTCATCGCCCTGGGCAAAGAGATCCTCGCCGCGCAGATAGATGGTGCCCGAGGTGGGCCGGTACATGCCCACGGTGATATAGGCGACGGTGCTTTTGCCCGAGCCCGATTCTCCCACCAGGCCGAAGGTCTCGCCCTCGCGAATGCTGAAGGAGACGCCGTCCACAGCCTTGACGGTGATGGGTTCTCGGTGGATGAGGCCCGTGTATCCAATGACGAAGTGTTTCTTGAGGTTCTCGACGGTGAGGATATCGTTGCTCATGCGGTTGTGGCCTCCTTTTGCGGCTCCGCCACCGCCGGGTCGTAGAGGAAGCAGGCCACCCGGTGGTCGTCCTCTGCCTGCTGAAAGGCTGGCTTCTCGTGTTTGCAGATCTCCATAGCCTGGGGGCAGCGCGGGTGAAAGCGGCAGCCGCTGGGGGGGTGCAGATAGCTGGGGATGCGGCCGGGGATACCCATGGCCACGCCGCCACCGCTGAGCCTGGGCACGGCAGCCATGAGACCGCGGGTGTAGGGGTGCAGCGGGTTGGCAAAGAGTTTGCGCGTGGGCGCTTCCTCAACCATGTTGCCCGCATACATGACGTAGACCCGGTCACACATCTGCCGCACGATGCCCAGGGTGTGGGAGATGAGGATGACGGAGCTGTGGCGTTGCTCGACCAGGCGCTGGAGCAAACGCAGGACCTGGTCCTGAATCGTCACATCGAGGGAGGTGCCGGGTTCGTCGGCGATGAGGAGTTCGGGATTGGTGGCCAGGGCCATGCCGATACACACGCGCTGGCGCATACCGCCGCTGAGCTGGATGGGATAGGCATCGAGCAAACGCTCGGGATCGGCCAGAGCCACTTCTTTGAGGGGAATCACCGCCAGTTTGCGCAATTCTTTCTTGGAGAGCCGGCGATTCTCGGGTGAGGCGTGACGGATCACAGGCTCGAGTTGGGCGCCGATGGTGAATACGGGATTGAGGGCCGCGGTCGGGTCCTGGAAGATCATGGAAATGCCCCGGCCGCGGGTTTCCCGTAGCTCGCGCTCTTTCATCTTCAGGATATCTCTGCCCTTAAACAGGACCTCGCCGCCGGTGATGCGTGCAGGCGGAACGGGCAGGATGCGGAGAATCGCCTTCATAGTGGTCGTCTTGCCGCAGCCGGTCTCGCCCACCAGGCCGACCTTTTCACCTACGTTGACGCGGAAGTCTACGCCGTCCAGGACTTTGAGCACGCCGCCGTAGACTTTGAACTCGACGTGTAGGTTCTTGATTTCGAGCAGGGGTGTGACCGACATCTCAGATTTCCTCCGCAGCGAAGAGGTCTCTCAGCCCGTCACCCAGCAGGTTGAAGCCGAGGACCAGAACGACGATGGCCAGGGCGGGGAAGAGGGAGATCCACCACTGGTCGGGCAGGTACTTGGCGCCGCTGGCGACCATGGTGCCCAGGCCCGGTTTCGGCGGCTGCACGCCCAGCCCGACGAAGCTGAGAGAAGCACCGATGATGATCACCCAACCCATGTCCAGACTGATCTTGGTGAAGATGGGGGAAAGGGTGTTGGGCAGGATCTCGCGGAAGAGGATGTGGGCGGTGCTGGCGCCGGTGACTTCGGCAGAGCTGACGAAGAATTCGTTGCGCAGTGCAGTGGCCTGCCCGTAGACCAACCGGGTATACCAGGGCCACCACATGAGGGAGACCGCCACCATGGAGTTGAAAAGGTTGGGCTCGAGAACCGAGGCAATGGCCAGGGCCAGGATCAAGGGCGGCACGGCCAGGAAGATGTCGGTGATGCGCATGATGATGGTATCGATGCGCGAGCCCTGGAAATAGCCGGCTATCAATCCCAGGATGACGCCGACGGGTACGACCATGGAGAGCACAACCACCCCCATGGTCAGCGAGAAGCGGAAGCCGAAGACGGTGCGGCTGAAGATATCCCGGCCGATTTCGTCGGTGCCAAACCAATGTTCAAGGCTGGGGGGCTGGCTGGCGTTGGCGAAGTCGGTGAAGGGCCGGGTGGCGTGATCGGGATAGGGCGTAATGTAGGGAGCAAAGATGGCAGCCAGGATGATAATCAACACGGTGGCGCCACCGACGACGGAAAGGGGATTGCGGGAGAACTTGTACCAGGAGCGGCCGAGGTTTTCGCGGCGAGTCTGCCAGCGCATGCGCCGCAATTCCTGTTCGGTGATGTTGAAACCGGTCCATTCGGCTGTCTGCTGGGCCATGGTCAATCACTCCTTGCAGCACGCAGGCCAATGCGGGGATCTAGCCTGGCGACGACCAGATCGACAATGATATTGACGACGATGAAGACGACGCCGAGCACCAGGATCACGGCGGAGATGGCGTTGAGGTCCTTGCGCAAGATGGCGTTCATGCCATAGCGCGAGAGGCCCGGCCACACGAAGATGAGTTCGACAAGGAAGGCATTGGCCAGACCGCCGGCGAAGTCAAGGCCCATGATGGAAATGGTGGCGATGAGGGAGGGCTTTAGCAGGAACCGGCCCATGACGGTGCGTTCCGGCACGCCGAAGGCGCGAATGGCAGCGATGTAGTCCTTGGTCAGGTTTTCGGACATGCTGGCACGGGTGATGCGTGCCTCCTGGGCCATGGTGCCCATGGCCAAAGCCATGGCCGGCAGGATGAGGTGATGGAGGGCATCGAAGAGGGCGGTAAAGTTGCCGGCGAGCAGGCTGTCAATGGTCATGAAGCCTGTGACGGTGGGCGGCCTCGGTACGCCTTCGCTCAGACGCCCGATGGTGGGGAAGAGGTCCAGCACATAGCCGAACAAAAGGAGAAACAGGATGGCAAAAACGAAGGAGGGGGTAACGACGCCCATGTAGGAAATGACGCGCACGACATTGTCGATGAACTTGTCTTTGTGTCGGGCAGAGAGTGTGCCCAGACCGATGCCCAGCACCGCGGTGATGAGCAACGAGGTGAAGGCCAGTTCAAGCGAAGCGGGGAAAAACTCCCGGATGTCGTCGGCAACGTTGCGCCGGGTCACCAGAGAGATGCCGAAGTCGCCGTGTAGGGCGTCGGTTAACCAGTAGTAGTACTGGATGGGCAGGGGATCGTTGAGATGCA
The DNA here is from genome assembly GCA_003694905.1 of Caldilineae bacterium. Lineage (GTDB taxonomy): Bacteria > Chloroflexota > Anaerolineae > J102 > J102 > J102. The sequence goes on along the minus strand of RFJM01000571.1, from coordinate 4,911 downwards.
TTTGCTCGCGTAATTGTTCCACGACCCATTCGGGCGCGCGGGCGCCCACCGCCACACGGGCAGGGTCGCCGGGCATGATGCGGGCGATGATGAAAATGACGATGGACAACCCCAAGAGCACAAAGATGGCGTGGAAGGCGCGGCGAGCGATAAAGGTAAGGGTTCGCATGGGGCTGAGTGCGTACTCGGAAAGGGAGGGGGGTGAGCCCCTGGTGGGGGGCTCACCCGTCGGGTTCGGAGAAGAAGCTCGTCAGTGAGGATTGACCTGGATCTGCGGCCCGAAGAAGTAGTAGCCCATGACGGCGCTCATCTCGCCCCGGAGCGCAGGCCAGTCGACGTAGCTCTGATAAGCGTGCTTCTCGGCCTGGTCGTAGATGAACAGGGAGGGCGCGAGCTCGGCGATGTAGTCTTGCAATTCATAGTACTTGGCGAAGCGCTCTTCCTGATCGACGGTGGCAAGAGCATCCTCGATCCGGGCGTCGAATTCCTCATCCAGCAACCATTCGTTCTGGAGCCATTGATTGGCGGTGCTGGAGTGGTAGCGCTGGAAGAGCATGGTGCCGGCTTCGGGCAGGTCGGAGGAGACGTAGATGGTGGCGATGTGAGGGCTGGTCTCCATGGAGCTGGTGTTCTCGACCATGCTCAGCCAGGGAATGGAAACGACCTTGACCGGGATACCGATTTCCGCCATATTGGATTGGAAGAGCAGGGCGAATTTCTCTTCGTCGGGAACTTCGGAGACCCAGTGGATTTCGACGGGATAGTTTTCAATCTCGTCGGCATATTTACACTGGGCCAGTTCCTCCTTGGCCTTCTCGAGATCCCGGTGGAAGACGAAGACGTCGGGGTTGTGGCCGCCCAGGCTGGCGGGTACGGGACCCTGGGATTGCCTGGTACCGGGCCATTCCAGGCCGACGGCAGTATCGTAGTCGAATGCCCAGGCCATGGCTCGCCGGCAGTGGACATCGTCGGTGGGCGGGATCTTGGTGTTGATCATGAAGTAGAACTCGGTCATGGTGGGCAGGGCGGCGATGTCGACGCCTTCGATCTCGTCCAGCGCCTCCAACGCCTGGACGGTCTGCCACTGGTCACTGATCTCGAGTTCGCGATTGGCCATGAGGGTGCGGATGGTGGCGGCTTCGGTGGTACCGATGAAGCGGATTTCATCCGGCGCGTTGGGTGCGAATTCTCCCCACCAGTCCTCGTTCTTCTCCATGAGCAGGTACTCTTCCAACTGGAACTCTTTCACCTTGTAGGGACCGGAGCCTGCGTCGTGGGTGAGCAACCACTCTTTGCCGTAGTCGCCGTTCTCGCCGTAGGGTCCCTCGGCAGCCGTGTTGGCCCGAACCAGATCTTCGTTAACGATGAAGAGACGCAACAGGCTGGGCAGGAAGAGGCCGCTTGGTTTGCCCAGGGTGATGGTGACGGTGTAGTCATCGACGGCCTCTGCGCTTTCGGCATCGGCCAACATGTAGGCAAACCCCTCGCCGATACCCTTCAGGCGATTGAAGCTGTAGACGACGTCGCTGGCGGTGAGTTCGCTCCCATCGTGGAATTTGACGCCCTGTTTGAGATGGAAGGTGTAGCTGAGGCCGTCGTCCGAGACATCCCATGACTCTGCCAGCCAGGGCACGATTCCGCCATCAGGGCTGGGGAAGACGAGGGTGTCGTAGAGGTTGATGAGGGAGGACGAGCTGGAGAAGTCGTTGCCGACGGCCGGATCGATGAAGGTCGGCCAGGCGAAGGTGACCCGCAGGGTTGTGGGGCCGGCTGCGGGAGCGGGTGCTTCGGCCGGGGCTTCGGTGGGCTGCGCAGCGGGCGCTTCGGCCGGGGCCGCCGGTGCGGCCGGTGCCGCACACGCGGCCAACAGGAAAACCGACAGGATCGAAAGAACCAAGAAGACGCGATGCTTGCTGAGGAACGTCATCTCTTCACCTCCTCGAGAGATGGGTGAAACAAGCGGAAGGATGGGAAAACGTTGGGAAATGGCTTGACGTTCGGCTTTTGCTCACCTCCTTTCCTGGTTGTGGGGGGTGTGATCCGCGGTATCGGCCTCCCACACCCGCAGGTTCTGCCGGTCGGGAGGCGAGCTACACCATAGGACCACACAAGGTTGCTCGCTCATACATCGGAGTTGATGGGGAACGGTGGCGTCGAAGTGAATACTGTCGCCCGGTTCCAGGCAGTAGTCCTCACCTTCCATCTCGATACCTAACCTCCCCTCAAGCACGAAAGCCAGGATCTCGCCGGAGAAAGCGGGGAGCGCCAGGGGGCAGGAGCCCGGTTGCAGAGTGAGGCGAACGACCTGTATCTGCCAGGCGTTGTCGCTGGCCGTCAGCAACTCGGCGCGATAGCTCTGTTCGACAGGGGACGGCGGCGCCTGCTGATAGGCACGCCTTACCAGAATCTGTGCCGAGGGCGAGGTAAAGAGCTCACGAACGCTGACATGTAAGGCTTCGGCCACGCTGGCCAGGGTCATCAGCGAGGGGGTGGTCTTGTCGCGTTCGATCTGGGAAAGGTGGCTGGCAGAGAGGTTCGCAGCAGCCGCGACCTCGGTGAGGGTCATGTTTTGTTGTTTGCGAATGCGCTTGATTCTCTGGCCGAGGGTCTCGGTGGAAGGATCGGCGTTGGGGCCGGGTGCTGGCATGCGTCTATCGCGAGGGAAGTGAGGGGGTGGAGAAGAGGCGCTAGAATATGGCCGGGTTCACCAGCCAGAAAGCGACGGCCGTTTCGTCGCCGGGGTTCTCCATGCGGTGGCCCACGGTGGGCTTGAAGTGGATGGAATCACCGGGATAAAGGTCATAGTAAGTATCGCCATACCACAAACGCAGAACGCCCTGAAGCACATAGCCGAATTCCTCACCCCGATGAGCGCGTGTCTCGTCGGTGGGCAGGGCTTTGCGGGCGGGAATAACCTCGAGAACGAAGCCATCGATGGCGGAATGGGGGAACTTGCTGGTCAGCAACGCGTAGTGCGTGGAAGAACCCTCGAAGTAGAAGGTCTGACGCTGGTCGTGGCGCACGACCTTGGCAGGCTTGATGGTCTCGGGGAAGAATTCGGTTACCGAGGTGCCCAGGGCCTCGGCCAGGGCATATAGCAGACTCACCGATGGCACGGCTTTGTTGTGCTCGACCTGAGACAGGAACCCAGGCGTACACCCACTGCGCTCGGCCAATTCCTCGAGCGTCATGCCCCGTTGCTGTCGCAGCTCTTTGGTTCGACGTCCGATAGATGAGAAGACTTTTTCCATGGCAGTTTTCCTATTGGTGAATAAAATATACCAAAACTGCTTGTGTGTCAACCACAGTTCAAGAATTTTAATGATAGCGAAAACGCTTTGGGCTGCGGTTGTGAGAAGTTGGCCAGGCGAAAGGGGAAGCAGCCGCCGAAGGTCCGGGCTCCGCTGCTTCGCGTGTGAGCATGCAGCAGCGGTTCGTACCCGCGCTGTGCCGGGGATGCAAGGCCGACGTGTGTCACATCCACAAGGGATGAAACCCGATGGCGTCTTGCCGAACACGACGGTCGTCCCGAAGATGTAGTGCCCCCATCCTGATCGGGGTCATGGCGTTTTGCCAGGCTTTTTGCTATCCTTAAGAACAATGCCTCCGTCCTAAAGCTCTCTGTTCGCAGGTGACGTCCATGAAGGAAACCATCGAACTGACAGCGGCACAACTTCATCCCCACTGCGATCCGGCTCGGTTTTCCTTCCGCTCTACGGAAGAACTGCCCGATCTCAGCGGTATCATCGGACAGAAACGGGCCATCGGCGCTCTGGAATTCGGAATGCGGGTGAAGAGCACCGGCTACAATGTCTTTGTCCTGGGCCCGCCGGGTACGGGCAAAGCCACGGCTGTGCGGCAGTTCATCGAGGCCGATGCCGCCAAACTTCCGCCGGCCAACGACTGGCTTTACGTCTACAACTTCCACGAGCCCAATAAACCCAACGCCATCCGACTCCCGGCCGGCACCGGCGTTACCCTGCGCGACGACCTGGCCAAACTGCTCAAAGAGCTGCAACGTTCCATCCCCGCCGCTTTCGAGAGCGAAGACTACATCAAGGAGCGGGATAAGATCGTGGCCGAGTTCAAAGAGGAACAGGAGCGCATGTTCCAGCAGCTCAAGGCCAAGGTCGAGCAATACAGCTTTTCCATCATCCGATTGCCGGGCGGCTTCGTTCTCGCACCTGTGGTAGGGGGCAAACCGCTCACCGATGAGCAATTCGAGCGACTCACCGAGGAGCAGAAGGAAAAGGTACGCAAGCTGCGCGAACACCTCCAGACCGAGGTGGACAAGACCCTCACGGCCATGCGCCAGCGCGAGCGCGATACCCGCGCCGCCATCGCCAATCTGGATGAAAAGGTCGCCCGCTTCACCGTCGAGCATCCCATTGGCGAACTCAAGGCCAAGTACGAAGGTTTGCCCGAGGTGCTGGAACACCTGGATGCCATGACCGAAGACCTGGTTGCCAACGTCGAGGTGTTCAAGCGCAACAGCGATTCCTCAGACGGTGGCGTCGCCACGGCCATGCAGACCGCGGCCAGCGAAGGCCTACTGCGGCGTTATAGTATCAATCTCTTCGTGGACAACAGCGGCGCCGAGGGCGCGCCTGTCGTGCAGGAGAGCAACCCCAACTTCGCCAATCTGGTGGGACGAATCGAGCACCAGGCCGTCATGGGCGCGCTGATCACCGACTTCACCATGGTGCGACCGGGCGCGCTGCACCGGGCTAATGGCGGCTACCTGGTGATGGATGCTCTGGCGCTGCTGCAGCGGCCCCAGGCCTACGACGCGCTCAAACGCGCCCTCAAGGAGAAGGAAATCCGGGTCGAGGAATATGCCCAATCGCTTGGCCTCATCTCGACCGCGGTGCTGGAGCCCGAGCCCATTCCCCTGGACGTGAAGGTCGTCCT
>RFJM01000570.1 GCA_003694905.1 Caldilineae bacterium | reverse complement strand
TTATCGCAAGGTCCTGCACGAGATCGCCAATGATCCCGAGCAAAGCGTGGGCCACATCCTGCGCGAGGATGTGACCTTGCCCGATTCGGAGGAAGTGCTGGCCGAGGCCGGGACGACCATCGACGAGAAGCTGGCGGCGCGGCTGGCCGAGCACGCCGATGTCCTCCCCAACCTGCCCATCGAGCCCGTGGCCAGTAATGAGATCGTCTACCTGACCGCGGACGAGGAGGACCGGTACGCCATTGCCCAGGCTTCCACCCCTCTGGACGAGAAAGGGCATTTCCTGCGCAATCGCGTGTCGGTGCGCCGCCACCAGACTTTCGAGATGGAGGACCCGCGGCGCATCCATTACATGGACGTAGCACCCCAGCAGATCGTCTCCGTTTCCACTGCGCTCATCCCCTTCCTGGAGCATGACGACGCCAACCGCGCCCTGATGGGCAGCAATATGCAGCGACAGGCCGTGCCCCTGATCAACCCCGCTGCGCCCCTGGTGGGTACAGGCATGGAGGGCCCGGCCGCCCGCGACTCGGGGCACGTATTGCTTGCCCAGAAGGCAGGCCGTGTCATCAGCGCATCTTCCAAGGCCATCGTCATCGAAGAGGAAGACGGCGTTACCCGTGCCTATGAGTTGCGCAAGTACAACCGCTCCAACCAGTCCACCTGCATCAACCACCGGCCCGTGGTGCACAAGGGCGACTACGTGCAGGCCGGTGATGTTCTGGCCGACTCCAGCTCCACCGATGGCGGGGAACTGGCTCTGGGCCAGAACGTGCTGGTGGCCTTCCTTTCCTGGGAGGGAGGTAACTTCGAGGACGCCATCCTCATCTCCGAACGTCTGGTACGGGACGACGTCTACAGCTCCATTCACATCGAGAAGTACGAGGTTGAGGCCCGTGATACCAAACTGGGCCCCGAGGAGATCACCCGTGACATCCCCAATGTGGGTGAGGACGCCCTGAAGAATCTGGACGAACGGGGGATCATCCGCATCGGTGCCGAAGTCACCCCCGGCGATATCCTGGTGGGCAAGATCACGCCTAAGGGCGAGACCGAGCTGACCCCAGAGGAAAAACTGCTGCGCGCCATCTTCGGCGAAAAGGCCCGCGAGGTCAAGGATTCCTCGCTGCGTCTGCCCCACGGCGAACGGGGTAAGGTCGTGGACATTAAAGAATTCACGCGCGAGGATCATCGCGATCTGCCCGCCGGCGTGGAAGCCATGGTGCAGGTCAGTGTGGCCCAACGCCGCAAGCTGACGGCCGGCGACAAGATGGCAGGACGGCACGGCAACAAGGGTGTGGTCTCGCGCATCGTGCCTGATGCTGACATGCCTTTCCTGCCCGACGGCCGGCCCGTAGACATCATCCTCAACCCGCTGGGCGTGCCCGCCCGCATGAACATCGGCCAGGTGTTGGAGACCCACCTGGGTTGGGCCGCCGACCGCCTGGGCTTCCGCGTGATGACGCCGGTGTTCGACGGTGCCAGCGAGCACGAGATCGAGGCAGAGCTGGCCCGTGCCTGGCTCATCGACAAGGCCTGGTACGATGTCACCGAAGCTACCTGGGAATGGATCCGCGAGAACGGCGGCGAAGAAGCCTTCCCCGACCTGCAGAACGACGACGAAGCCCGGCTCCTCTATCTGGAGCACTGGCTGGCCGATGCCGATGTGGACGGGGAGCGCATGTATCTGGACCAGGTTTACGCGCGGCGGCAGGTCCTGAAGTACTGGATGGCGGAACGCGGCTACGACGCCGACCGCGTGATGGTCTATGAGGACGATACCCGCAGCGAGGAAGAGCGCGCCCAGGCCGACACCGAGGTCATCGACATCTGCCTGCGCGAGTGGATGAAGAGCTTTGGCAGAGATCCCGGCGAGCTGAGCGGAGACGAGCTGGCCCAGGCTGCCCAGGCGCTTTCGGAAGAAGTGGACTGGCCCGTCCCCACCACCGGTAAGATGAAGCTCTACGACGGCAAGACGGGCGAGCCCTTCGAGCAGCCGGTAACGGTTGGCATGGTGTACATGCTGAAACTGCACCACCTGGTGGAAGACAAGGTGCACGCCCGCTCGACCGGCCCCTACAGCCTGGTCACGCAGCAACCGCTTGGTGGCAAGGCTCAGTTTGGCGGCCAGCGCTTCGGCGAGATGGAGGTCTGGGCCCTGGAGGCTTACGGTGTGGCCCATACCCTGCAAGAGATGCTCACGGTCAAGTCGGACGATGTCACCGGCCGGGTGAAGACCTACGAGGCCATCGTCAAGGGTGAGCCCATCCAACCGCCCGGTGTGCCCGAGTCGTTCCGCGTGCTGGTGAAGGAGCTGCAGTCGCTGGCCCTGGCCGTGGAGGTCTACAACGAGAACGACGAGAGCATCCAGTTCACCAAAGAGGATGTCAGCGAGCAATTGCCCAATCTGGGCTTCAGCCTGACCACGCCGGGCCCCATGGCCGGCCGTGACTGAGCCGAAGGAATGCGACCGGCCGTGCCCGTCTTCAGCGAGTCTGAAATCTAAGATTGTCCGGCACCGGTGTGTGCTCCATCACCCGGTGCTTTGCAGATACCTGCGGAGGTAACACCTTGGAAGTTAACAATTTTGACGCAATCCGAATCAGCCTGGCTTCGCCGGAAAAGATCCTGGAGTGGTCTCATGGCGAAGTGCTCAAACCCGAAACCATCAACTATCGCACGCTGCGCCCGGAGCGCGACGGGCTTTTCTGCGAGCGCATTTTCGGTCCCACCAAGGATTGGGAGTGCTATTGCGGCAAGTACAAGCGTGTCCGGCACAAGGGCATCGTTTGCGACAAGTGTGGCGTAGAGGTTGCGCCTGCGCGCGTGCGCCGCGAGCGTATGGGGCACATCCAGCTGGCCACGCCGGTGAGCCATATCTGGTACGTCAAGGGCGTACCCAGCCGGCTGGGGCTGCTGCTGGACATCTCGCCCCGGAATCTGGAGCGGGTACTGTATTTCGCGCAGTACATCATCACCAAGGTGGATGAGGACCAGCGCAGCCGTACCCTGCAGCGTCTGGAGCGCGAGATGCAGGCGCGCTTTGCCCGCATCGAGTCGGAGGCCAGCGGTCAGATCGAGGCCATCGAGAGTGCTCGCGACGCCGCCATCGAAGCGGTCGACGCGGAGGAGGCCGCGGCCATCGAAGCGGCAGAAAAGCGGCTGGAGGAACTCACGGCCGAGACCACGACCAAGGTCGGCCGCGAGTTACAGGCGTACATCGAGGAAAACATGGGCAAGAAGCTGACCAAACCGGTGCTCTTGCCCTGGTCCGAAGAGCCCCTGATCGAGGCGGGCGTGGTCATCGAGCGCAAGCACCAGGAGGTGCTGAACGAGGCCCTCCAGAATCGCCTGAGCGATCTCGAGTACGAGCGTAATCAGGCGGTAGAGGAAGCGCGCGCGCTGGCCGCGGCCAAGCGGGATACTCACCGTCGCGAGGCCGAGGAGCTGCTACAGCGAATCTACGAGACCATCGACGGCCAGAAGGACGTGGCACGTGCCCAGATCGAGGCCATGATGGCTGAGGTGAAGAGCCTGCGTGAAGGCGAATTGCTCATGGAGAGCGAGTATCGCGAGCTCGAAGATCGCTGGGGCAACATCTTCCGCGCGGGCATGGGCGCGGAGGCCATCTACGAACTGGTCAAGAAACTCGATCTGGACAAGATGGCCGAGGAGCTGCGCCAGAGCATTCGCACGACCCGCTCGAAGCAGCGGCGGCGTAAGGATGCCAAGCGGCTGCGCGTGGTAGAGTCCTTCCGCAAGAGCGGAAACCGGCCCGAATGGATGATCCTGACCGTGCTGCCGGTCATCCCACCCGATCTGCGGCCGATGGTGCAGCTGGACGGCGGTCGCTTTGCCACCAGCGATCTGAACGACCTCTACCGCCGCGTCATCAACCGCAACAACCGTCTGCGCCGGCTGTTGGAGCTGGGCGCGCCGGATGTGATCGTGCGCAATGAGAAGCGCATGTTGCAGGAGGCAGTGGATAGCCTCATCGACAACGGACGCCGCGGCCGCGCCGTCAGCCGTAGCGGCAAGCGCAAGCTCAAGTCGCTGAGTGACCTGCTCAAAGGCAAGCAAGGTCGCTTCCGCCGTAACCTGCTGGGTAAGCGCGTCGACTACTCGGGCCGCTCGGTGATCGTGGTCGGTCCCACCCTCAAGTTGCATCAGTGTGGTCTGCCAAAGAAGATGGCGCTGGAGCTCTTCAAGCCCTTCGTCATGCGCAAGCTGGTAGAGCACAACTTTGCCCACAACATCAAGAGCGCCAAGCGCCTGGTGGATCGCATGGATCCCGCCGTCTGGGATGTGTTGGAAGAGATCATCAAGACCCGGCCGGTGCTGCTGAACCGCGCACCCACACTTCACCGCCTGGGTATTCAGGCCTTTGAGGTGATCCTCATCGAGGGCAGTGCCATTCAGCTCCACCCCCTGGCCTGCGCGGCGTTCAACGCGGACTTCGACGGAGACCAGATGGCTATTCACGTGCCCCTCAGCGATGCGGCCGTGGCCGAGGCCCGCGAGTACATGCTTTCCACCAAGAACCTGCTGAAGCCCGCTTCGGGCGAGCCCATCGTGGGGCCCTCGAAGGACATGGTCTTGGGCTGCTACTATCTGACGGTGGCGGATCCCGACGCCAAGGGCGCGGGCAAGGTCTTCGGCGACTACGACGAAGTGTTGCTGGCCTACGAGCTGGGCCACATCGGCCTGCGCGCTCCCATCAAGTTCTACTACGAGAGCTGGCTCAACGACATCCGGCTCGGCGATCTGAACCTGCCCGAGCGTGTGGAGGAGGCACTGGCCGAGGCAGGCGTGGAGAGCGCCGGCGGCATCGTGGCCATCCTGCAGAAGGAAGGCCGCAAGGGCCTCATCGACCTGCCGGGTATCGGACCTGCCGCCTATCGCGACATCATCACCGCCCTGCAGGCGCGGTCCATCGTGCCGGATGAGGAGACGCCGAGCGGTTTCATCGATACCACCGTGGGGCGGGTTATCTTCAATTACTATATGCCGCCCCAGCTTCGCTTCATCAACAAGGAGCTGGCCAAAGGCCCGCTGAACGATGTGGTGGCATCCTGCTACAAACGCCTGGGCCCCGAAAAGACGGCCGAGGTGGTGGACATCATCAAGGACATCGGCTTCTACTACGCGACCCGTTCGGGAACGACCATCGCGGTCAGCGATATCCACGTACCCGAGGCCAAGAGCCGCATCATCGAAGCGACCACGGCGCAGGTGGAGGAGGCCGAACGCCAGTATCGGCGTGGTCTGATCACCGAGGAAGAGAAATACAACAAGGTGGTGGAATTGTGGACGCATGCCACCGATGAGCTGACGGCCGAGGTGCAGAAGCTGCTCGACCCTCGCGAGGGATTGGGTGCCATGTCTCACTCGGGCGCGACCAAAGGTGGGGTGCAGCCCATCCGCCAGCTGGCAGGGATGCGCGGTCTCATGGCCGACCCGTCAGGTCGCATCATCGCCCTGCCGATTCGCTCGAACTTCCGCGAAGGGCTGACCGCGCTGGAGTACTTCCTGAGCACGCACGGTGCGCGCAAGGGCCTGGCCGACACGGCTCTGCGCACGGCCGACGCCGGTTATCTCACGCGGCGTCTGGTGGATGTGGCCCAGGATGTCATCATCACGGAAGAGGATTGCGGTACCAGCGCCGGCATCTGGCTGTACAAGGCAGATGCCGACGAGGTGGGTATGCCCTTCAAGGATCGGATCATCGGCCGCATTCTCCTGCAAGACGTGATCGACCCGGAGACCGGCGCCGTGCTGGTGCCCAAGGGGACGCTGATCAGCGAGGATGACACGCATGAGATCGTCGACGCGGGCATCGAGAAGGTGTTCGTACGTTCGCCGCTCACCTGCGAAAGCCGGTTTGGCATCTGCCGCCAGTGCTACGGCCGCGACCTGGGCCGCGGCGGCCTGGTGGAACTGGGCGAGGCCGTGGGGATCATCGCGGCCCAGTCCATCGGCGAGCCCGGCACGCAGCTCACGTTGCGCACCTTCCATACCGGCGGTGTGGCCGCGGGTGAGGACATCACCCAGGGTCTGCCCCGCGTGGAGGAGCTGTTCGAGGCGCGCACACCCAAAGGCGAGGCCGTCATCAGCGAAATCGACGGCGTGTTCAACGTCTATTGGGAAGGCGAGGCGCGCATGATCTCGGTGACCGACACGCGATTGGTGCGCCGCGAGATCGAGATCCCCGAGGGTTATACCCTCATCGTGGATAACGAAGACCGGGTCCAGGCCGATACCGTCATTGCTCGCAACGAAGAGGGCGAGGAGCTCTTCGCGGGGATGGAAGGCGAAGTCTACGTCGAAGACGGCGTCGTCTACATCCGCCGCGAGGAAGAGGAACAATGGACTGAGCAGATCTCGCCCACGGCACGTCTGCGGGTGGAGAAGGGAGCTCGCGTCAAGGCCGGTGAGCAGCTCACCGAGGGTTCCAAGAATCCGAAAGAGGTGCTGCGCATCCAGGGGCGCGAGGCGTGCCAGCTCTACCTGCTGAACGAGGTGCAGAAGGTCTACCGCTCGCAGGGTGTGGGCATCCATGACAAGCACATCGAGATCATCCTGCGGCAGATGCTGCGCCGTGTGACGGTGACCGAGCCCGGCGATACCGAGTATCTGCCCGGCGAGCTGGTGGACTACTTCGAGCTGCGCGATACCAACGACAAGATCGTGGCGGAGGGCGGCCAGCCCGCGACCTATGAATACACGCTGCTGGGCGTGACCAAGGCCTCCCTGAACACCGAGAGCTTCCTGGCTGCGGCTTCCTTCCAGGAGACGACAAGGGTGCTCACCGATGCCGCCGTGCGGGGGGCCACCGACCACCTGCGCGGGTTGAAAGAGAATGTCATTCTGGGCAAGCTGATTCCCGTGGGCACCGGGTTCCGGGCGCGCATGGAAGAGGCGGCCCGCCGCGCCGCCATCGAGGCTGCCGCGGCCAGGGAGGCCAGCGAGAAGATCGAGTCTCTCGATGCCGTCCTGGATGCTTCCTTCACCAGCGATACCGTGGCCGAACTGGGCATGCCTCTGGGTATGGAGCCCACCGAGTCGGACCTGGACGCGCTGTTGGGCGAAGCAGGAATGAGCACCGACGGCGGCGATGGGGCAGGCGAGGATTCCGGAGAGTGATCTCGCGCATGCGCGAATTTGACCTCATGGCTGCAGTACGGTAGAATGAAAAGTCGCAAGTCGGGCCATCCGCGCCCGACTTGCGCGTGCTATCTCAGCGACTAGATGCGATTCTCTGGCTCGATTTGGGCCTTGTCGATCTCACCGTTCAAGTTCACAGAGTTCGAGGAGAACGAATTTGCCTACCATCAATCAGCTTGTGCGCAAAGGCCGCAAGCCCGTCCCCAAGAAAGAAAAAGCACCCGCGTTGCGGTACAGTTACAATGCTCTCACCGGCAAGACCAAGAAGATGAAGAAGGGTAATCCCTTCCGCCGGGGGGTATGCACGGTTGTCCGTACCACAACGCCCAAGAAACCCAATTCGGCACTGCGCAAGATCGCCCGTGTTCGCCTGACCAACGGCATCGAAGTGACGGCCTACATCCCCGGCATCGGCCACAGTCTGCAGGAGCACTCGGTGGTGCTGGTGCGCGGTGGGCGTGTCAAGGACCTGCCCGGTGTGCGCTACCACATCGTCCGAGGCGCTCTGGATAGCACCGGTGTGCAGGGACGCAAGCGAGGCCGCAGCAAGTACGGCGCCAAGCGCGAGAAATAGATTCTGTAGCCAAGGTTTTCTCGACCGGATACGTTCCGGTTTGACATCTATCCATTTCCACTGCGAGATGCAGGTGGGGAGGTACCGCTGGGTTAAGGGCCTACCGGCCGCCGAATGTACCTTCCAACCCGCATCTTGCAGTGTGTCTGGAGGCCATCCACCTCCGAGACCTCTGTAAGGAGCGAAATATGCCACGTCGATATCGACCACCTCGTCGGAGCGTCACGCCCGACCCGCGCTACAACAGCGAGATCGTGGCCCGCTTCATCAATCGGCTGATGAAGAACGGCAAGAAAAGTCTCGCCCAACGTATTGTTTATACCGCCTTCGATATCATCGAGGAACGTACCAAGAAGAACCCCCTCGAGGTCTTCGAGCAGGCCCTGGCCAATGCCACACCGCAGATCGAGGTCAAACCCCGGCGCGTGGGTGGTGCCACCTACCAGGTGCCCGTCGAAGTCCGGCCCAACCGTCGCGAAGCCCTGGCGCAGCGCTGGCTCATCCAGAATGCCCGTAAGCGCAGCGGCAAGTCCATGGCCGAGAAACTGGCCGCAGAGTTGATGGATGCCGCCAACGGCCAGGGTGCCACCATCCGCAAGCGCGATGAGACCCACCGCATGGCCGAGGCCAATCGCGCCTTCGCCCATTATCGCTGGTAGGCCCTGCGGGTTGCATCCCGCCCTTTCCCTCCCATGACCGTCAACAGGAATCTCGCCTCCATCCGCAACATCGGCATCATCGCCCATATCGATGCCGGCAAAACGACCACCACCGAGCGCGTGCTCTTCTACACGGGCAAGACCTATCGTATCGGCAATGTCGACGAGGGTACGACCGTGACCGATTTCATGGAGCAGGAGCGCGAGCGCGGGATCACCATCCAGTCGGCGGCCATCACCTGCGAGTGGAAGGGGCATCAGATCAACCTGATCGACACCCCCGGTCACATCGACTTCACGGCCGAGGTGCAGCGCAGCCTGCGGGTGTTGGACGGTGGTGTGGTGGTGTTCGACGCGGTCGCGGGCGTCGAGCCGCAGTCGGAGACGGTGTGGCGGCAGGCCGACCGTTACAGCGTGCCGCGCATCTGCTTCGTCAACAAGATGGATCGCATGGGTGCGGATTTTCACCGCACCATCGCCATGATCCGCGAACGCCTGAATGCCAACCCCATCGCCATCCAGCTCCCTATCGGCGCGGAGAGCGACTTCCGGGGCGTGGTGGACCTGATCACGCAGCAAGCCTGGATTTACGCCGACGAACTGGGCGCCCGTCCGCAGGAGATCGACATCCCGGCCGACATGTTGGACTCGGTGGAGCAGGCACGCGAGGCGTTGGTCGAGGCCATCGCCGAAACCAACGACGATCTCACACTGAAGTACCTGGAAGGCGAAGACATCAGCAACGAGGAGTTGATCGCGGGTTTGCGCCAGGCCACCTTGCGGGGCGAGCTGGTACCCGTGCTATGTGGCTCCTCCCTCAAGAACAAGGGGGTGCAGCCCCTGCTGGATGCGGTGGTCTACTACCTGCCGTCGCCGCTAGATCGGCCGCCTATCAGCGGCACCAGTCCGACAAGCGACGAGGTGGTGACGCGTCCGCCTGAATTCGATGCCCCCACCACGGCCCTGGTCTTCAAGATCGTCACCGATCCCTTTGTGGGCCGGCTGGCCTATGTGCGGGTCTACTCGGGCATCTTGCAGAGTGGCAAAGCTTTGCTCAACGTCACCCGCAATCGCAAGGAGCGTATCGGCCGGCTGATGCGCATCTACGCGGACAAGCGGGAGGAGATCACCGAGATCGGCGCGGGCGATATTGCCGCCATCATCGGGCTCAAGCAGTCCTTCACAGGCGAGACCCTGTCGGACCCGAACCATCCCATCCTGCTCGAACCCATCACCTTCCCCGAACCGGTTATCAGTGTGGCCATCGAGCCCCGCAGCAAGGCGGATCAGGACAAGCTTTCAGACGCGCTCAGCCGTCTGGCGGATGAGGACCCCACCTTCCGCGTGCGCGTGGACGAAAACACCGGCCAGACGCTGATCTCGGGCATGGGCGAGCTGCACCTGGAAGTGCTCATCGACCGCATGATCCGCGAGTTCAACGTCAATGCCAAGGTCGGCAAACCCCAGGTTGCCTACCGGGAAACCATCACGCAGCCGGTGGAGGCGGAAGGGCGTTTTGTGCGGCAGACGGGCGGTCGCGGCCAGTACGGCCATGTCAAGGTACGGTTCGAGCCGCTGGAGCCCGGTTCTGGCTTCGTGTTCGAGAATGCCATCGTCGGCGGTGTCATCCCCAAGGAGTACATCAAGCCGGTGGAAGAGGGCATCCGCGAGGCTCTGGAGGGCGGGGGGCACAGCGGTTACCCTGTGGTAGATGTCAAGGCCATCCTCTTCGACGGCTCCTACCACGAGGTGGACTCTTCGGAGATGGCGTTCCGCATCGCCGGTTCGCTGGCCGTGCGTGAGGGCATCCCCAAAGCCCGGCCTGTGTTGCTGGAGCCGATGATGGAAGTGGAGATCGTTGTGCCCGAGGAATTTCTGGGCGATGTCATCGGCGAGCTCAACAGCCGTCGCGGCCAGATCGACGGACTGGAAGTGCATTCGCCGGGGATGCAGGCCATTCGGGCCACCGTGCCCCTGGCCGAGATGTTCGGCTACGCCACTCGGCTGCGGTCCAATACGCAGGGCCGCGGAACCTTCAGCATGGAGTTCTCGCACTACGCGCCGGTGCCCGAAAGCGTGGCCCGCGAGATCATCTAGAGCGGCAGGTCAGGCCAAAAGCCGCGAGCGACTCCTTGCACTCTTCCCAATCGAAGATCGCACCCATTTCCTCGCATCGAAATTTGGCACTCCGGCCAGACCTTTGTTATAATAACTCGGTTGCGTAAAGGGTAGAAGCGAAACCCTGCACGCCCGGCGCCTCAAACAGGCCCGGACAGCCGGATAGTGTATCACTCTCGAATTTGATGAGGAGCGCGGAGCCGGTTGCATGGCTCCGGGTTCCTCTTCTATGCCCTAAAACCATATCCCCTTCCCCGTATCCCAATCTGTCTATCAACTGACGACACCGAGTCGCAGCTCAAGGAGAAATCAAACCAATGGCCAAGCAGCATTACGAGCGAAAGAAGCCCCACGTGAATGTGGGCACCATCGGACATATCGATCACGGCAAGACGACGCTGACGGCGGCGATCACG
>RFJM01000569.1 GCA_003694905.1 Caldilineae bacterium | reverse complement strand
GGCCTAGAGGACCTGACCTGTGGGCAACGCACCAAGGATCGACAGCACACCGACCGGGTTGATGCGGCCGTAGGGGGCGGCGGCCCCCTGCCACCCGCGTGGAGCTGCGCGACAATGGAAGCGACAACTGCCCCTCCGCGTTTTCTGTCCGCTTCACCTCAATGGGAGTGACAACGATGAAGGAGACAAACGCGTCGGTCCGGTTCGATATCTGGACATCCGGCAGTCTGGTGTGGCCGGCCCTCTTCGCCTTGCTCAATGTCGGTCTCAGCATTGTGGCCAACAGCAGCTTCCGCCTCTCGGCTACCAGCAGCAGCTGGCGCGGTTTTCTCGCCTGGCAGGTGGCCGGCAATCTGGCGGGGTTTCTCAGCGTTCTGGCGCTGACGGGGTTGCTGCGGCTGGTACCGTTGCATGTCGCTTATCCCATCACTGCGGGGCTGACGGTGGTGGGGGTGCAGGTGGTGGCCGCTCGCTGGTTCTTCGGCGAGGTGATCTCCCCGAGCCAGTGGCTGGGTGCCATGTGCGTGGTTGTGGGGATCGTCCTCATCGGCAGGCGCTGAGCATGCGCGGGCTGATTCGCCGCTTCGACGCGCTGTTGCGCCATCTGCTGGGGATTTCCACTTTCTGCAGGGACGAGGAGTGTCTGCTGCGGATTCGCCTGGTCCGGCTTTCACGCGAGCTGACGTTGCCCGGCGGTCATGTCGCCAAAGGGGAGCTTGTGCTGGAACTCCATCTCTGGAACGAGCATATCCTGCCTCCGCCGGCGGCCGGACCCGACCCGGCCTGGGCCTTGCGTATGGGCCGCATGTTTGTCGGCTCGTTGCGCGGCCTCGCCGCGCACGTGCAGCAAAAGCCCGAACTGCAACAGGCCCGCGCCGTGGGAGGCGTCACCGTTCTCTTCACGCCGGAACGGCCTGCCGGTATCAGGTTCATGGAACGGTTGGGCTTCGTGGTGTTTCATCATCGCCATCCCCTGGGCCGCTTTGGCGAGTTCTGGGAAAACCTCTACGCCTGGGCTCTGATGTGGGCGTACAATCCCGCCAGCCTGCGCCACCGTACGCTGTGGGGACTGTCTCGCATGGAAGTGTGGATGCGCATGGAGGATTTCTTGCAACGCTATGGGTGAGGGGCCGGCTCGTCGGCGCGTTTTCTCTCCGGGCACGGCGTTTGACCGCGGCACCGTTTTGGCTTACACTTAGCCCGACGAAATGGACCTGGGATCCACGGCCCGTTTTGCTCTCTTCCCGGCTTCGTCCTGTCTTGGCAAAGGAGTATTCCATGGAGGCAACGCGTATACCCACAGGCATTCCGGCTCTGGACGAGATCCTGCGCGGTGGCCTGGTGGCGAGTCGTTCTTATCTGATTGTCGGCGAGACCGGAACAGGAAAGACCGTGCTATCTCTGCAATGGTTGTTGGACGGCGTGCGGCGGGGCGAACGGTGCCTGTACATCACCCTGGCAGAACCGGCCGGCGAGGTGGCACGCAATGTCGCGGGGTTTGGCTGGAACCTGGAAGGGCTGGGCATACTGGACCTTACGCCTGCGGATGATCCGACGGAACTGGCGGGCGACGAGTATCACGTTTTCCCGCCCAGCGAGGTAGAGCAAACCCCGACCTGGCGGCACATCTATCAGGAACTGGAGGAGAAAAAGCCCGACAGGCTCGTCATCGACTCGGTAACGCAGTTGCGCTATCTGTCGAGCGACGAGTATCAGTTTCGCAAGCACATTCTTGCTTTGGTTGCCTACCTGAATCGTGTGGGCTGTACGTCGTTCCTGGTGTTCGAACCCTCATTGCTTGATCGTGAGACCTCGGTGGCGCTGGCCGTCGATGGCGTGATCCGGCTGCGGCGTGAGCTGTCGGCAGGTCGGGTCATCGATCTGCGCAGCATTCAGATCGAGAAGCTGCGCGGCTCCGACTATCTCTCGGGCCTGCATCCGATGCGTATCGCTTCCAAGGGGATCGAGGTCTTTCCCCACCGTGTCAGCCAGACGGGTGATAGTCCGCCGGGCTCGCTGCAACTGGCCTCGGGCATCGCCGGACTCGATGCCATGCTGCATGGTGGTATCTACTCGGGCACGACCACCCTGATCAGCGGGCCGGCCGGAGTGGGCAAGACCACCCTGGGCATGCAATTCCTGACCCAGGCCGCGAGCAAAGGACTGCCGGCCGTGCTGTTCACCTTCGAAGAATCGGCGGCTTCGGTGATCGCACGCTCGCGCGCGGTGGGTATGCCGGTGGATGCACTCCTCCAGAGCGGCAAGCTGCGAGTCTGCCGGCTGAATCCCATGCAGCTTTACCCGGACGAGCTCCTGGAGTGGGTCAAGAAGATGGTGGAGGAGGAACATGTCCGGGCTGTGATGGTCGACAGCCTGCGGGGCTATCAGCTGGCCATGGAACAGTTCGGCAACATGGACGCCCATCTGTTCAATCTGGTGACTTATCTCAACAGCCGGGACGTCTTCACCCTGCTGATCAACGAGGTCGAACACATTACGGGGGATGTACGCTTCACGGAGATCGGAGTCAGTTACCTGATCGACGACGGCCTCTTGCTCCGCTATGCTGAGATAGAGGCGAAAATCGTGCGGGTAATCGGATGTCTGAAGAAAAGATCGGGCGCGTATGAGCCCGAACTGCGCCCCTATACCATCACGCCGGACGGCCTGCATGTGGGCGAGCCCTTGACCGGCCTGCATGGCCTGTTGACCGGTGTTCCCGAGCGCCTGGAGTAAGATGTCATGACTACGACCGATGCGGGACAAGGACACGGGCACGGCGTGCAGGCTCATGGGCATCGGGTGGGAGTGCTTTTCTCCGGCCGCGCCGATCGATTGCTGATGGCCCAATTCGTGGAAGCATTGGGCTGGTGTCCTCTGGCACCGGAGCCCGCAGAACAGGATCCGGCCGCTTGGAAGGATGTAGACATCGTCGTCTGCGACGAAGCATGCGCCGGCCGCTGGCGCGCAGAACTGATGGCTCTCAAGCAAGATTCCGAGGCGGCGTATCTGCCTGTGCTGGTTGCACTTGCAGGCGGACGGCAGGCCGGTCCCTGGTTGCAAGCGGGCTTTGACGACGTCCTGCGGTTGCCGGTCAGTCGCGCGGAACTGGCCGCGCGACTGGGCGTATTCCTGCGGGCGCGGGATCAAGCCCTTGCTCTCGCCCGCCGCGGGGAGACCATGTATCGGGCGTTGGTGGAGCAATCGCTGGTTGGGGTGTATCTCTTCGACGACAGCGGTTTTCTCTACGTCAACGACGCCCTGGCCGAGATCTTCGGCTATCGCCCGGAGGAGATGATCGGCCGGCTGCATCCCACCGATGTCACCCATCCCGAAAGCTATGATACCGTGCGCGAATACACCCGTCAGCGGCTGAGCGGCGAGCGGGATGCGGTGCGCTACACCCTGCGGGGCGTCCGCAAGGACGGCAGCCTGATCTGGTGCGAGGTGTTCGGACGTCGCATCAACTATCGTGACCGCCCTGCCATCATCGGTACCTTGCTGGACATCACCCAGCAGGTCGAGGCCCACGAAAAGCTGCACGAGTATGCCGAGCGGCTGGCCCTGCTGCGGGACGTGGACGCTGCTATTCTGCGCGCCGAGTCGCCGCAGGCCATCGCCGGCGCCGTGCTGGAACGTATTCGCGGTCTGGTACCCTGCCAGCGCGCCAGCGTGGTGCTGTTCGAGGCCGACGCGACAGATGCACTTGTCCTGGGCGTGCACATCAACGGCGAGACGGAGATAGGCGCAGGCCGGCGCGTGCCGCGAGAGCATCTCGCCGTGAAGCGCATGCGCCAGCAGCCCTATGCTATGGTCGAAGACATCCTTAAGGTCGAGCAACCTCTGGTCATCGAGACCATGTTGCTTGAGGAGGGCATCCGCGCCTATCTGAGCGTATCCCTGCAGGTGGAAGATGATCTGGTGGGGCTGCTGAATATGGGGAGACGGGCACCGGGTCCCTTCTCGCAGCAAGAGATCGATATCGCGCTCGAGGTGGCCAACGAGCTGGCCATCGCCATCCGCCAGGCCCAGTTGCGCGAGCAAGTGCAGCGGCATGCCGAGGAGTTGGAGGAGCGTGTCAACGAACGCACCGAGGAAATGCGGCGACTGGTGGATCTGATGGCGGGCCGCGAGATCCGCATGGCCGAACTCAAAGGGGTGATCGCCAAGCTCCGGGCGCAGCTCAAGGCCGCCGGTCTGGAGCCCGTAGCCGACGATCCCCTCAAGGCGGGTCTGGACTAACCGCGCCGTATCCGAGCACAATCCAGCCCGAACACCTGGCCTGTCCCGCGCGCTGCCATGACTGCTATGATGAACTCAGCTCAACGCGATTACCATGTGAGGGCCGCCACACCCGACGATGCGGTCGCCCTCGCTCGCATCTACGGGCCCTATGTCCGCGATTCCATCGTGACCTTCGAAGAGGTGCCGCCTACCCCGGCCGACATGGCACAGCGCCTGCAGATGACCCTGGACGCGTCGCTGCCATGGCTGGTGGCCGAGAGGGGGGGCGAGGTGCGCGGTTTCGCGCACGCCAGCCGATGGAAGGGCCGCTGCGCCTATCGCTTCGCGGTGGAAGTGACGGTGTATGTCGAACAGGGCTACGCGGGGCTTGGCATCGGCTCACTGCTCTACGGCCGGTTGCTTCCGCAATTGCGGGATGGCGGGATGCACACGGCCCTGGCCGGCATCGCTCTGCCCAATCCCGCCAGCATCGCCCTCCACGAGAAGTTCGGCTTCCGCAAGGTCGCACACTTCCGGCAGGTCGGCTTCAAATTCGGGCGTTGGATCGACGTCGGCTACTGGCAGCTTATGTTGGAGCAGCCGGACTGATCCGCGGTCGCGCGCCGGC
>RFJM01000084.1 GCA_003694905.1 Caldilineae bacterium | reverse complement strand
GGCGGTCGGGCTAGGGGTGGGTGTGGGGGTATTGGTAGGACGCGGGGTCGGCGTCATCGTGGCGAGGGCCAGGGTCACAGCGGTAGGTGTGGGGGCTTGGGAAGTCAGGGAGGGGAGGCAGGCCGCCAGCAGCAGCGCGAGAAGCAGCCATGTGCCCGCGCGCAGCACACTTGCCAGCCTGTTCGAGTTCGAAAAGAGTTGCATGAGAGCGTTCTCCGGTTTGGGTTGATGGCCGGGGCGGAGGGATTACCACTCGGGCCACAGGGCCAGATAGGTCATCAGTCCGATGGCCATGTTGTAGACGGCGTGAACCACCATCGAGGAGGTGGTATTATACCGATTTCTCACCCAACCAAGAATCAGGCCGATGAGCAGGACGATGAGCGTGCTCAGGCTCAGGCCGTAATTGCTGTGCAGCAGGGTGAAGAGGAGGCTGGTGAACACGAGGCCAAAGCGCGGCTGCAGGGCGCCCCGGAAGATCAGTTCCTCGCCCAGGGCTGCGCCCACGCCCAGGGTAAGGATGCCTGCAAGGGATTGGGTCAAGGGGCCGATGACCTGTTCGCCCAGGCGAGTCACATCCTCGTCGAAACCGATACCGGTGGTCTGGGTGAAGTAGTCGATGGGGATTAGCGCCAGCATCATCACCACACCGAGAACGACCCCTGTGAGGAGCTGCCTACCCGTGGGACGCACGAGCCCCAGGCGATGTAGCGTGGCGCGCCATCCTCGCCCGGCCAGCCACCCTACCCCGATCAGCGCCGTCAAGGCAAAGGCGATCTCCTGTGCCCACACCGTTTGTACCAGCGCCGTCGACTCGATGCCACCCCCGGCGGCTGTGATGTCGGCCAGGTTGCCGATGCCGAAGGCCAGCGTAACCCACAGATTGACAACCACAAGCATGGTGTAGCTGAGCGCCACCGCATGTACCACGCGCGAGGGATCGATGGCCAGGATGCGGGCGACGAGTCGGCGTACCGGTGGCAGCAAGAGCACCAGGCCCAATATTGAAGGCAACCACATACCCATGCCCACCATCGGCAACGACGCCAGCAGATCGCGCACCCCCTCCGGCTTGAGGCCTAGAGCTTCGTAGGGTGCCAGAACCTCCGGCGTGAGGGGTTGGCTGCGTAGGGCTGCCCCCATAACCGTTACCAGCAGGCCGCCCAAGATGAACCCTACCCAGAAGATGGCCAGGATCAGGTATGCAAGCACTCCCCACAGCCGCTCCGGCGTGGCACGATCTTGTTGGCGGTCCGCTTTGTTGGCCAGCCACAAGATGACCATCAGGGGAGAGAAGAGAAGGAGCATGATGATGATATCTGCCATGGCTAACCCTCCTGTTGGCGATGTTCCCACTCCCGCCGCAGTATGCTCATGAAGCAGAGGTCGTGCCAGCGGCCGTGTCGCCACTCGGCCTCACGAAAACGGTCCTCCTCCCTGAAGCCTACCTTCTCGTAGGCGTGAATGGCACGCTTATTCTCCGCAAAAACACGCAGATAGATGCGATGCAGGTTGAGATAAGCGAAGCCGTAGTCCACCAGGGTTGCCAATGTGTCTTGCCCGAGTCCTCGGTCCCATAAGTCCTTTTCGCCGATGACGAGACCTACTTCCGCGTTTTGGTTACGGTGGTCGATATGGGCGAACCCCGCGCCGCCGACATGACGACCCTGGTATTCCACCGCGAAGTTGATGCTGCCCGAGTCCAGCTGGCGCTCATACCAGCGCTCTTCTTGAGCCAGGCTCAAGGGAAGGTAGTTGCCAAAGTAGCGGAGTACTTCCGGGTCTGCAAACCAACGCACGTAGTTGGGCAGGTCCGCCCGCTCGATGGGGCGCAGGCGCACGAGTTTTCCTTGCAACATGGCTGTCTACTGTCCTGAGTGAGACGGAGGCGCTGCCTGTCTCGAGAGGGGAGCGCCGGCCTCGTTATCATAGCACAGATCGGCAGCAGTGACGGTGTGGCGGCCGAGAGCAGGAGGTGCCGGGGCTAAGATTGAGGTTGAGGGGGGAGGGGGCGTGGCAGTAGGGTACCGCTGACGATGGTTCTGGACATAAGGAGAGGTGGTTCTTTTCTGCCCGCTCGACGCACGCTGCTCTGCACCGGTTTTCTTCGGGAGAAAGAATCCAATAACTTCCGCAAAACGAAACTCCGGCGGATTTCTCCACCGGAGTTTCAAGGCGGTGTTCGGGTCGGACGGGTAGGGTAGGGTTTAGCGAAGAAGGAGTGAGAGGAAGATCCGAACACCGCCACGGTCTGGCTCAGGTTCCACATGGACCGGGCCGAAGAATTCGCTTGCAGCCTGTCCTGCGTGGCGAGGTATGCTCTCGATGCGGTACCAGTAGTCTGCGTGAACGTCGGCCGTGGTGTCGATCCACTTATACGTGGCACCGCCGATGGCATTGGCCGCCGGGATCAGCTCAGATACGGGCTTGTAGGGACCCTCGGCCGACAAGCCTCGCCACACGATATAGCCCAGCTGATCCTGCTCGAAAGAGGTGGTCCAGGTCAGTACGATACCCTGGTCCCTGGCGGTTGCCTGGAACCGGGCCAGCGCGGCAGCCGTGGGGGCCGAGTAGCCGATGCTCACATCGCCGGCCGCCTGCGCTTCGGTCACGACCACCTGGACCGGGTCTGTGGTCCGTGTGAGATTGGGCAGAGAAGGAGGTGCTTCGACGAGGTACGTTCCGGCCGCAAGCCGGTCCACCATGTAGAAACCTGAGACATCTGTGGTAACGGTGTACGTCGTGGAACTCGCGAGATCGGTGATGAAGACCGGAACATTGGGAACGCCGTGGACTTCGTCCGGTTCTCGCCGACCGTCGCCGTTCCGGTCGACGAAGACAAGACCGCTGATGCTGCCACCTGAGGAGGTCGAAACGCAGGAGAAACGGATTTCCGACTCCACCGTCGCCACCGGCGTATTGTTGGCGTCGATGGCTCCGGCGACGACGGCGGAGTTGTAAGCCAGAGCGCTCTCGCCCGTGACCTGGAACGTAACGAGTGTGGAGAAAGTCTCACCCGGTAGCAGGGGCCGGTCGTTGGAGAAGGTGAGGGAATACCACTCGATGCGGCCTATGTTATTGTTGGAGGAAGATTCGAGGGGCTGAGCGCTCTTGGGGGGATAACTGAGGCAGGAGGTGTCGAAATCGTCGATGAGTGGGAGGTGGAGAATGTCTGTGGCGCCGGTATTGGTTACATCGATTCTGAAGGTGACGCTCTCGCCAACGTAGAACTCCGTGCGACCGGCCGGCGAGACGATCTGCTGGCTCACCTCCAGTGCGGGTTGATCGGGCCGCACCGTACAGGAGAAGTGGATTTCCGACTCCGCCGTTGCCACCGGCGTATTGTTGGCGTCGATGGCTCCGGCGACAACGGCGGAATTGTAACCCAGAGCGCTCTCGCCTGTGACCTGGAACGTCACCCATGTAGAGAAGGTCTCACCCGGTTTCAAGGAGGATTCGTTGGAGAAGGTGAGGGAGTACCATTCGATACGCCCGATGCTGTTGTTGGAGGAGGACTCGAGGGGCTGAGCGCTCTTGGGGTAGTAGCTGAGACAGGTGTTGTCGAAGTTGTCGGCAAGAGGGATATGCAGGAGCTCGGTCGTGCCGGTGTTGGTGACATCGATGCGTACGACGACCGTTTCGCCAACGTAGAACACGTCACGACCGGCAGGTGTGACGATTTCCTGGCTGACGGAGATTTGGGGTCCTGTTTGCGGTTGGCTTTGATCGGGTGAAAAGGTCTGGGGTTGTAAAGATGGCTGAGAAGTTGTCTGCGCCCATGCCCCTGCCGGTGCAAGGCTCAGGGCCGCAAGAATGATCAGCAGATAGAATAGCCAGATGAGGATTCGCAAGAGGGTCGGGGCTCGTAGGGTGTTGAACATGTACACCACCTCCATGGGGGGCGTAGATCAGAGTCATGCTGTCAACATTGACTCGGGACGGCGGCCTTCGCTGCAGCCGTGCCACAAGGGGGGAACTTCTTGATGCTGGGCCTGACCTGAACTACGGCATGGAACCCTCGACCGGCGAATGCTCTAACTCTAGAATACACCAGTTTTGGTAGCTGCGAATCCGGTAAATGGGCGGTTTTTCATCCGGTCGGTTGACCATCCGCATTCCTCCCTACCCTGCCAGTGCTCGGCGGTCATACCCACCTGGCCATCTGGCCCAGGCCGATGAGACAGGTCTTGCGGATCATGAGCCTGCTCGCGGGCACAGGTGCTGGTTCAAGGGTTGTTGTCGATGGAGGCCGGCCGGCAATGTGCATGCGGGCGCTGCCCCTGCTATACTTGAGCAGCCGCACGGCGTACAATACGACTCGTGCCGGCAGAATCCGACAAGACCGCAGGCGCAGAGCAGCCATCCGCGTTTCCATGTTCTCTGGATATTCTCGGTTTTCCCGGCAGCAGCCCGGTTGCCGTTGCAATTCCCTTTTCGGCCGCCATGGAGATCGAACTCGCTCCCCGCAACAAAAGAGGGCTACGGCTTGATACCCCGCTGCTCGCCGGCAGCGGGGCCGTCGGCTTTGGTGACAGTTGGCCGCCCGGCCTGCAGCCTCGGCTCTTCGGCGCCATCATCACCCAGGGCGTCACCATGCAGCCGCAGCGCGGCACGGCGCAACCCCGCCTGGCCGAGATCCCCGCGGGCTTCCTGCTGGCCTCGGGCGACCACAACCCCGGCTTCCGTCGGGTGATGGCGCAGCAGGCCGGCACCTGGCAGCGCCTGCCCACTCCCGTGATCCTCTCCCTGCTGGGAGGCGAGCCGGGCGCGCGAGCCTGGATGGCCGCGCGACTGGAGGAGAGCGAGGTAAACATTGCCGGCATCGAACTGCCTGTCCCCGAAGATGTGAACCTGAGCGAGGCCAGCGCCTTCATCTCCGCCGTGCGCCAGGTCACTACCCTGCCGATTCTGGTACGTCTCCCGGCCACGCGAGCCGCGCATCTCGCCAGAGCCTGCGTGGTGGCCGGTGCCGACGCCCTCATCGTGGGCACTCCCCCACCGGCCGAGTATCCCACCGAAGAAGGGCTCATCTTACAGGCGCCTATCGGCGGACCGGTGGCCTTTCCCTTCACCTTGCGGGCTCTGCGCGGGGTGATGGCCCTGGGGCTGGACGTGCCCATCGTCGCCGCCGGCGGGATCCACACCCTGGACGACATGGCCCTCTGCCTGGAACTCGGGGCGGCAGCCGTAGCCGTCCGCAGCCTGTTGTGGACGAACCCCAACGCTGCTGCCGATCTGGCCCGCCGCGCCCATGCCCTCCTGCCCGATATCCCCCCATCCCTCCTGTCACCTGAAACATGATGACGATTACCAGCCCCGAGATCATCGAGGACCGGGAAACCGATCTCGAGCCGCGCTATCGGATCATCATTCATAACGACGATGTCACACCCTTCGATTTCGTCATCGACATATTGCGCTCGGTCTTCAAACTGTCGCGCGAGATCGCAGAACACGTGACCTGGACTGCCCATATCAAGGGACTGGCTTTGGTCATGGTCAGGCCCCGCAGCGAGGCCGAGAGACTGGTGAAGAAAGCCCATATGGCCGCCCGACTCGAGGGCTACCCCCTCACCTTCACCATCGAGCCGGAAGAGTGACGTCCTGCCGCGGCGGCATGATGTCGGCGCTCGTGCGCGGGGAGGTGCTTCCGTGCTTTTGTCCGGCACCCGCACGGCGCCGGTGACGCTGTGCTCGGGCCCGGCCACACAGCCGGGCCGGCCGGGGTTGCATGCCTGATACGGCCTGGAACCGGGACCGCACGGGTGTGCGGGCGAGTCCTTCCTTCGCCCGCCGGCACCGACGCCGGATGGGTTTCGCGTTTCGCCCGGCGCTATGCTACGATGCAGGCCATGCGTCGCTTTGCCCTCTACACCGCTCTCCTGCCGGTGCTGGTCTTGGCCCTGGGAGTTACAGTCCTCATGGCCCTCCGCGGTCAGACGGCCTCCTACCCCGTGCGTCCTGTACCGCGACACGGGACACTCATGGCCAACCTGGACCTCACCGGTCTTACCGGCGAAGAAATCGAGGCACGCATGGCGGCGGTCGCCGACGACGGCTATTCCATTGTCCGTTTGCGGCTCCCTTGGGATGAGATCCAACCCGAGCGCGAGACCTGGCGCTGGCTGGTGGCCGATGCCGCGATCGCTGCCGCTCGCGCGCATGACCTGGACCTGATCCTGCTTCTGGATGGCGCGCCGGCCTGGGCGCAGGCTCCGGCCGACCGCGATAACCGCCTCGCCCCCCCGCAGGAGCCGCGCACCTTTGGCCTGTTTGCCGCCGAGGCTGCGCGGCGCTATGCCGCCGACGCCGTCGCCTTCCAGATCTGGGATGAGCCCAACATCGCACCCCATTGGGGCGCACGACTGGCCAGCCCGCGCGGTTATCTCGCACTGCTGCGCGAAGCCGCGCATAGCATACACGCCGTCGCACCCGGCATGCCCATTATGCTGGCAGCTCTCGCACCCACCACCGCCCACGACGGCGCCAATCTCTCCGACCTGGACTTTCTGGACGAACTCTATCGGCTGGGCGCGGCCGAGTTCTTCGACATCGCCGCCGGTGCCGCCTACGGTTTCGACGCCACGCCCGAGCAGCCCCCGGCCCCCGACCGACTCAACTTCCGCCGCCCGGAACTGCTGCATCAGGTTATGGCCAGGCACGGCGATGGTACCACGCCCCTCTGGATCACTGCCTGGGGGTGGTGGGTTAGCCCCGTGGCGACCGACGGCAAGAGTTCCCCCTGGGGCAAGGTTACACCCAACGGTTTGCTGGCCTATCAGGAAAGAGGTCTGGACTGGGCACGGCGCCGCTGGCCCTGGGCCGGCCCCATGGCCTGGGTTGAGTACATGCTGAATCCGGGCGATCCCGCCATCCGCAGCGGTTGGGCCCTGCGCCGGCCCAACGGACAGCCGACTACCGCGGGTCGCGGTCTCACAGCGCTGCTTCGCCCCTCGCCGGTCCTGGGTACCGGAACCCATCCACCTTCAGCAGACGCCATCCGCTATGCCCCCGACGCCTGGCGGCTCAGTACTGACGCAGCCGATCCTTCCCGCTCCGGTGCAGTTCTGGAATTCGACTTCGCGGGTCGAGCCGTCGCCCTCACCGTGCAGCGCGGGGGTTATTGGGCTCTGTTTCGCATCTGGATCGACGGGCAACCCGCGCCACTCCTGCCGCGTGACGAAAAGGGAAGCGCCTACCTGGTGCTGTTCGATACCGACAACGGTGTTGCTACGGTGCCCCTGGCCCGGGATCTGGAAGAAGGCATCCACCATGTGAAGGTAGAAGCCGAAGGCGGTTGGGGACAGTGGCCCTTGCGGGGTGTCGTGGTCGACCATCGCCCCTGGCCCTCGTCCTTTCCTTTCTATCCACTAATGGCCGTGCTGACGCTGGCAATGCTGGCCGTGATCCCGGCCTGGTACCGGGTCGCACGTGCGCCCGAGGGCCGAACCGTGCTCGAATTGGTGCTGGCCGTGTGGGAGGGACTGAGTTTGCGCTACCGCAGTCTGCCGCCGGCGGTGCAACTTCTGCTGGCTCTGGTGGCGGCGGTTCTCTTCTACTTCGCACCGGGCCCCTGGCTGAGTTTGCTAACGTTGCTCCCCCTGCTTTTTCTGCTCGCACTCCATCACGGGCTGGCTCTTTTCCTGGCTTTGCTTAGCCTACCCTTCTACCTGCGCCCCAAGTACCTGGGCCCTGTGGGCTTCTCCCTGCACGAGTTCCTCATTTGGACTACCGCGGCCCTCTGGTTTTTCCACGCCGGTCTGGAGCGACTCGTCGAGGCCCCGCGCCGCAGCCCCACCCGAAGCGCACGCCTCTGGTATTGGAACCCGGACTATGCCCTGGGGGCGCTGGTAGTGATCGGCCTGTTCGCGACCCTCAATGCCGCGCATTTCGGGTTCGCGCTCTACGATTTTCGTACCGTTCTGCTGACGCCGACCCTCTTCTATGTGCTCCTCACCCGCCTGCCCCAGACCCACCGCTTCTCTCTCCCCGTCCTGAGCGATGCCCTGGTATTGGGCGCACTGGGCGCTTCCTTCATTGCCCTCTATCAGCTCGTAAGTGGTTCTGCGGGCGTAGCCGAAGGTGTGCCTCGTGTCAGTGCTCTCTACGGGTCGGCCAACAACCTGGCCCTCTACCTCGGGCGCATCCTGCCCCTGCTGGTCGCCGTACCCCTGATTGGGCAGGCTCCCCGGCGCCGGCTTTATCTCGCAGCGCTGGTGCCTGTTGGGCTCGCCGCTTTCTTTACCTTCTCCAAAGGACTGCTGCTGATCAGCCTTCCGGCGGGCTTGTTGTTGCTGGCCTGGTGGGAGCCGCGGGCGCGTCGTGCCGCGGGCGTATTACTGGTGGTGGCCGTGCTGAGTCTGGTGCCCTTCCTCAACACCCCCCGCTTCACCTCCCTTCTCGATACGACGAGCGGGACCACCTTTCTGCGCCTGCAGCTGTGGCAAAGCGCCTGGCGGATGTGGCTGGACCATCCCTGGCTGGGCGTCGGTCCAGACAACTTCCTGTATGCCTATCGCTCCACCTACGTGCTCCCGAATGCCTGGGAGGAGCTCCTCCTCAGCCATCCCCACAACCTTTTCCTCGACCTGCTCACACGGCTGGGCCTGCTGGGTTTCCTGGCGGGCATGTGGCTATTGGGTGTTACCCTGTTGCGCGGCCGCCGCCTGGTGAGGATCATCGCGCGCCGCGCGCCGGGGCCGACTGCCTGGCCTTTGTGGCCCTACTATCTGGGGCTGTTTGCGGGCTTCTGCGCGGGCCTGCTGCACGGCCTCATCGACAACTCCCTCTTCCTGGTGGACCTGAGCATTCTCAGCCTGTTTGTTGTGGGGATCCTGCGCGAACCGGTGCGTCCCTCGTCCGGCGGCGGTGTTGCGGCCTCTTGACGCTGGCCGCCGCCGGCCTTATCATACGTTCTGCCCGACCGGTCGCTTCCGGCCGGAGATCAACCCTCGACTCGCTCAGACAGACCATGCATATCCTCATCACCGGAGGAGCCGGCTTTCTCGGCTCCCATCTGACCGACCGATTTCTCAGCGAAGGGCACCAGGTGACCGTGCTCGACAATCTCATCACCGGCAAGCTGGAAAACATCGCCCATCATTTCGGCAATCCCAACTTCCAGTTTATCAAGCATGATGTCACCATCCACATCCACGTGCCTTTTCCCGTCGATGCCGTCCTCCATTTCGCCTCACCTGCGAGCCCCAAGGACTTTCCCGCCATTCCCATCCCTATTCTCAAAGTCAACTCATTGGGGACCCACAACGCCCTGGGACTGGCCCTGGCCAAGGGCGCACGCTTTCTGCTGGCCTCGACATCCGAGGTATACGGCGATCCCCTGGTGCATCCCCAACCCGAGAGCTATTGGGGCAATGTGAACCCCATCGGCATTCGCGGGGTCTACGACGAATCCAAGCGCTTTGCCGAGGCCATCACCATGGCCTATCGCCGCGCGCACGGCCTCGACACGCGCATCGTGCGCATCTTCAACACTTACGGCCCCCGCATGCGTATCGATGACGGTCGCGTCATCCCCAACTTTGTGAGCCAGGCCCTGCGCGGCCAGCCCCTCACCGTCTACGGCGACGGCAGCCAGACCCGCTCCTTTTGCTATGTCGATGACGAAATCGAGGGTTTCTACCGCCTGCTCATGTCCGATGAACCTGGCCCCATCAACATCGGCAACACGCGCGAAACCAGCATGCTGGAGCTGGCCGAACTCGTCAACAAGTTGACGGGCAACAAGGCAGGCATCGTCTTCAAGCCCCTGCCCAAAGACGACCCCAAGGTGCGACGACCCGATATCACCAAAGCCCGCACGATTCTGGGCTGGGAACCCAAGATCTCTCTGGAGGAAGGATTGGAGCGTACCATCGCCTGGTTCCGCACCCAAATCCCAGAAGCGGAGAGAGTCTGACATGCGTGAGAGAGATGAAACCAGCACCGAACCCGTTCTGCGCAGGCTGACGCGCGGTCTCTACTGGCGCTACCTGTCGCTGTCGTTTCGGTTCGGCAAGGTGCCCCGATCATCTGTGTTCAACTTCTTCAAACCGCGCGCACCGTGGCCCGGCCACAATGATACCTGGGACAGCCTGGAAGAATACGCTCAATGGCTGCCCGATCACGTGCACTGGAAACGCGACCCCCTTTACGGCGCCCTCGACATTTTCCCCGATCGCGGCATCATTGCCGCGGCCATGCGAGACAAAGGCGTTTTCGAAGACGACTGCGACGGTCTCGCCTATTTTTCGGCCCAGAATCTGCTGGATCTCCTGCCCGACCCCAGTCACATCTACATCGTGACCCTGGTTCTGGACCCTTACACTTTCGAGGAAAAGGCGCTGTTCTATGCGGCGCATGTCATCTGCGTTTTTCGGCATGAAGAGGTGTGGCGCGTCATCTCCAACGACACGCTCTATCCGAATCGCTTCGCGACCTTCGCCGAAGCCGTGCGCGACAATCCCTATTGCGCAGCGCATCCGGTGCTTTGGCTCGAGGTGAGAACGCCGGATCTCAAGCGCGTGTTTGCGGGCCGCAATCCCGAAGACTTCCGGCCGTAGGGGGAAGAGCGGGCGAGATGCTCAGCTCAGAAGCTCTTTGCAAATGGACAGGGCTTCTGCAATGTGGTCGGCTTCGATACCGTAGTGGGTCACCGCACGGATGCGGTTGCCTCCTACGCACAACATCCCCACATCGCGGCCTCGCAGAGCCTCGACAAAAGCGGGGGCGCTGAAACGGGGATGATCCAGGTTGAAATAGACGATGTTCGTCTGAACCAGATCCAGGTCGAGGGAGACGCCGGGGAGTTCGGCCAGGCCCTCGGCCAGGCGGTGGGCATTGGCGTGGTCGTCCGCGAGGCGTTCCACCATTTCGGTGAGGGCCACAATGCCCGCTGCCGCGATGATGCCGGCCTGTCGCATGCCACCACCCAGCACCTTGCGCGCCCGCCGCGCCCGCCGGATGAATTCGGCCGAACCGCAGACCACCGATCCCACCGGTGCGGCCAGCCCCTTGCTCAGGCAAAAGGTGACCGAATCCGCGCCGCGCGTCAATTCCTTCACATCGATGTCCTGGGCCACCGCCGCGTGGAAGATGCGGGCGCCGTCGATATGTAGCTTCAGGCCGTGTTCGTGGGCCAGGTCGGCCACCGCGTCGGTGTACTCCGGTGTGAGATAGGTACCCCCGGCGCGATTGTGGGTGTTCTCCAGGCACACCAGCCGCGAAACGGGAAAGTGCGGGTCGTCGGCACGGATGGCTGCCCTGATGTCCTCCAGTCTTAGCGAACCATCGGGCTGGGTGGGCAGGGCGCGAGGATGGATACCGCCCAGGGCAGCCGAGCCACCCTGTTCGTAGATATAGGTGTGGGCCGTGTCGCCGACGATGATCTCATCACCCCGGCCACAGTGGGCCAGCAGACTGACGAGATTGCCCTGGGTGCCGCTGGTGACCAGCAGCGCAGCCTCTTTGCCCATGCGCTCCGCAGCCATCGCCTCCAAACGGTTGACGGTCGGATCCTCGCCGAAGACATCGTCGCCCAGCGGCGCCGAGACCATCGCTTTGCGCATGTTCGGCGTGGGCAGGGTAAAGGTATCGGAACGGAGATCGATGCGTGGTGGTTTCGGGGTGGTATTCATGCGCTTCTTTCCTGCTCTTGAGTTGGCGGTCTACAGAAAGTGTTGTTCGCGAAACATCGGGTTTGAGAAAAGCAACATAGGCCGGTATCTGCCGGCAGGCTGAGGCGCCGTCCTCAGCGACAGGCGCGGCGGTCAGGCCGGTAGCCGATTGGGACTCGGGTGAAGTCGATGGATCTCCCATCTCGGGGGCTTTCTTCGTAGGCACCGACCAGGAGCGCGCGCGGTTCCTCGGCTGCGAAGGCCAAGGTTGCCTGGAAAGGCTCGTAGAAACCGCCGGCGCCTCCCATGGCGATGGCCAACTCCATGGCTTCTCCCTTCCGGTCTTGCAAGACCACCACCACGACGCCCTCGAACGTCTCGGAGTATCCCTCCACGGTGATGGTTTCGCACACGTCGGCACCGACCCGAGGCAGGTTCACGTCCACGAAGCGCTGGCCCGGTACGAGGGTCAGCGGCACGCGCACCAGCTCATCGACCGACCCGTCGGCAGGACTGCGCTCGAACACCTCCAGCATTGCCGGCTGTTCTCGATCGATGACGAAGCGCAGGTAGGTGTGGAAGAAGTCGAAGCGTTCGCTTCCGCCCCTGGCCGTTCGTTCGGCCAGAACGAGCCCTTCCTCGTCCAGAAGCCGCGCCTGGATGACTCCTTCGGAGGTGCGGGAATAGCCGATGACTTCGATGGGGCTGTGATAGAGAGCATCCGCCACAGGGGAGAAGAGCTCGATGGCCTGGTCGGGCGGTGTCCAGGGCAGGGTGGGGGAGACGGTGGGCGTGGGGGCAGGCGTTGGCCGGGCGACGGGTTGAGCGCCGGCGGGGATGCGCAGGCGCTGGCCTACGAAGATAAGGTTGGGATTCTTCAGCCGGTTGATGCGGACCAAGGTCTTGACCGAGACGCCGAAGCGCCGGGCAATCTTGCTCAGCGTATCTCCCCGCTTCACCACATAGATGCGATACTTCTTGCCCTGGGCCACGGCCTGCACGGGAATATCACTGCCGCCCGTTGTCATACCCGCGGCCAGCGCGGCACGGCTACCTGCTGCCTCGCCCCAGAGGATCAGAAGCAGCACTCCTGCAAGCAGCGCTCGTCTAACAATGTGAATCGCTCGCTTCATGGCCGGGTCTCTCCATTCCCGCGGGGCAGGAGGCTGTTTATTCACCTCCCTCTTCTCACTCACGAAATCGCCGTGCCAGTTCGGCCTCCACGTCTTGCCATTGCAACCCTCTTGCAGCCAGCAGGACCATGAGGTGATACACCAGGTCGGCCGATTCGTAGATGACCCGGTCGTCCCCTTCTCCTTTGGCGGCAATGAGGATCTCTATGGCTTCTTCACCGATTTTCTTGAGGATCTCGTTTTCGCCCTTGCGAAAGAGGCTGGCCGTGTAGCTTTCTTCGGGTAGCTCCTGCTTGCGCGACTGGATGACAGACCAGAGGTGGTCCAGGGGTGTTTGTGTCATGGGCGTAGGCTCCGAATGGACGATGGCCGGCGGCAATGGTGTGGGGTCTCGGTTCTCATGACGTGGAAGTGCGGTCTGCGACACGGGTGCAGCCGGGGCTTATTCTCGCGGCGGGTCGCCGGAGAGGAGAGGACGATAGAAGCAGGTGCGCTCGCCTGTATGACAGGCGGGGCCGGCCGGTTGCACCAACACCACGATAGCGTCGCCGTCGCAGTCCAGGCGCACCTCCACCACGCGCTGGGTATTGCCGGACGTGGCACCCTTGTGCCACAGTTCCCCGCGACTGCGGCTCCAGAAATGGGTTTCGCCGGTGGAGAGGGTGAGGAGCAGGGCCTGGCGATTCATGTAGGCCAGCGTAAGCACTTCGCGGGTGCTCACGTCCTGCACGATGGCGGGCACCAAACCCCGCTCGTCGAAGCGCACCGCATCTACAGAGATGCGCCGGTTGCGCTCAGACATGGTCCACCTCGACAGGGCGGATGGAAACTCCTTTGTCGAGGAGATAGGCTTTCAGCTCCGGGATGGAGAGGCGGCGGTAGTGGAAGAGGGTGGCGGCGAGAGCAGCGTCGGCACCGCCGGCGGTCAGGGCCTCGAGAAAATGCTCGGGTTGGCCCGCACCGCCGCTGGCGATTACGGGCACGGGCACGGCAGCCGTTACCGCGGCCAAGAGCTCGATGTCATAGCCCGCGGTGGTTCCGTCGCAATCCATACTGGTGAGCAGGATCTCACCGGCGCCCCGCTCGACAGCCTCCTGAGCCCAGGCCACGGCGTCGAGACCGGTGGGCCGGCGGCCACCGTGGGTATAGACCTCCCAGCCTCCCTGCGGCCGGCGCCGGGCATCGATGGCCACCACCACACACTGGCTCCCAAACTGCTCGGCCCCCTTGGCGATGAGGTCGGGATTTCGTACAGCCGCGGAGTTGATGCTCACCTTGTCGGCGCCTGCTTGCAACATGGCCCTCATGTCGTCTACTGTGCGCAACCCGCCCCCAACGGTGAAGGGGATGAAGACGCTATCGGCTACCGCGCGGACTACCTCCAGCATGATATCCCGGCCCTCGTGGGTGGCCGTGATGTCGAGAAAGACGAGTTCGTCGGCCCCTTCGGCGTCGTAGATGCGGGCCTGTTCAACCGGGTCCCCGGCATCCCGCAGGCGGACAAAGTTGATGCCTTTTACGACCCGGCCGTCTTTGACGTCCAGACAGGGGATGATTCGTTTGGCTAGCATAGCCTCAGTTTAACCCGATCCCGGTGATTCTGAAAAAACGTGAGAGAGTCCGGCACACGTTGAGAGTCGAAGGTGGGCCGGCAAGGAACGTAGGCGGGTTGCGCTTGGCGGATTGGTCTGTCCGGCCCCGCGGAATCGGCTATGCAACGCCGATCGGCGGCGTTCGCGTTGTAGGCAGCCATCTCATCTGCTTGCGTCCGGGGGAGCCGACGCGGTCGCCGCCCATGGGCACGTCACGGATTGGCCTTCTCTCGCGCTGCGGCCGCGGCATTTCATCTCTCAAACCATTTGGTTGCACCCTCGCGGCCGTGCTATAATCGCCGCCGCCATCCGATCAGTGTAACACTCGAAGTCTTACCTTTCGTTGCTACAGGGTCGTCCGGAGTTCACACGTGCTGCCTCGACCCACCCCCTTTATTGTATGATCGAAGTCTCCCCTGAGCAGTCGGAAATCCGGTCCGGCGAAGACGCCACGCCTGCAAGTCCGTGGAGATCGGGCAGCGAAATCGTTGCCGCGGTTCGCCGGATTCTGATGGGCGAAGACGAAGAAAATCTGAGTCTCATTCGGGCCTTTTCCCATATCGCATTGCTGGTCGTCGTCCTGGGGCTTGTTCTTGTCGGGCGTCTCGATTTGCCCGACTGGCAGATCACCCAACCCGTGCTCTTGTCTACGCCACTACCCACAGCTACTCCCCAGACATTGAGTGAGCTGATAGGCAATCGCGGCGGCACCACCATCAACAGCGGCCCCCTTACCCGATCTGCCGTCCCCTTCACCACCATCCCGGAACGCCCCCGCGAAGATATCCTCCTTTATCGGGTCCAGCCGGGAGATACCGTGTTCGGCATCGCCGAAAAATTCGGGCTCAAACCCGAATCCATCCAGTGGGCCAACGAAGATCTCGAGCTCAATCCCGACCTCTTGCGGGTCAATGATGAGCTGGTAATTCTGCCTGTGGACGGTGTTTATCACAAAGTCAAGAAAGGGGACACACTGAGCAAGATCGCCCGTCGCTATAAGGTCAAGCCTGCGGATATCGTTAACTATCCCTGGAACAAGCTGAGCAGTGTGGACGACGTGCTGGAACCGGGGAGATATCTGATTGTTCCGGGTGGTGAGAAACCCTTCATCCCGCGCACGGTCAGTATCTACAAGGGCAAGATCCCGGAGGGGGCGCGGCGCGGTACCGGCAATTTCGTCTGGCCCGTCAGCGGCACCATCACGCAACCTTTCTGGAGGGGGCATCGCGCCCTCGATATCGGTAGCTGGTACGGTAGTCCCGTTGTGGCTTCCGACTCCGGATATGTGGTGTATGCCGGCTGGGATAACAGCGGCTACGGGAATCTCATCATCATTGATCACGGCAACGGCTACCGCACCTACTACGCCCATCTCAGCAAGATCCTGGTGCGCAGGGGTGAATCGGTCGCCAGGGGTCAACGCATTGGTTCGGTAGGGAGCACAGGCAACAGCACCGGCCCCCACCTGCACTTCGAGATCCGCCTGAACAACGTACTGCGCAACCCGATTGGTTTTCTGAAGTGACCCACGCTCCTGAAGGGCCGAGTTCTTCGTCTGGCCATCCTTTGCCGAGGCCCGGTATTTAGTTCGCAGGGGGCCGCGGACGAAGGATCTTGCGCGGACCGAGCCTTTCTGCTGCTCAGTCTTCGGGCTCCGCTTCTACCCGCACCGGTCCCAGGATGAGGCGATCTGCGCCTTCGGCGCCGGTGGCATCCAGCAACAGCAGACGGCGTAGCGT
>RFJM01000083.1 GCA_003694905.1 Caldilineae bacterium | reverse complement strand
CTCGCGATACAGACTGTAAGGGCTCTTGCGACCGACCAGAATGGCATTGCCCTTGTAGAGCTTCAGCCGCACGGTGCCGGTAATGTTCTTTTCGGTGGTCGCCCCGAATGCATCCAGCACCTCCCGCAGGGGCGTAAACCACTGGCCGTTGTAGACCAGTTCGGCGTAGCGTAAGCCCACATGCTGCTTGAAATGCAACGTGTCTTTGTCCAGACACAGCTGCTCCAGAGCCGCGTGCGCCTCGTACAACAGGGTGCCACCCGGCGTCTCATAGATCCCGTGAGATTTCATGCCCACCAGGCGGTTCTCCACCAGGTCCACACGTCCGATCCCGTGTTTGGCCCCCAACGCGTTCAGCTCCTCCAGCAACGCAACCGGCCCGCGCGCCACCCCGTTGACACGAATGGGTATGCCTTCTTTGAAATCGATCTCCACGTATTCCGGTTCATCGGGCGCCTCCAGGGGCGACGTAGTGAGGGTATACATCTCCTCTTCGGGCTCGTTCCAGGGATCTTCCAGCAGCCCGCCTTCGTGGCTCATGTGCCAGAGATTGCGGTCACGACTATAGATGGATTTCTCTGTTGCGGAGACCGGAACGTTGTACTTGGCCGCATATTCAAGCGCGTCTTTGCGGCCACGGATGTCCCATTCACGCCAGGGGGCGATGATCTTGAGCTTAGGGTTCAAGGCCATGACCGTCAGCTCAAAGCGGACCTGATCGTTGCCCTTGCCCGTGGCCCCGTGTGCGACCGCGTCCGCGCCTTCCAACTCAGCGATCTCAACCAGGCGTTTGGCAATGAGGGGCCGGGCAAATGAGGTACCCAGCAGATACTTGCGTTCGTAGATGGCGCCGGCCTGCATGGTGGGAAACACGAACTCGGTCACAAACTCCATGCGCAGGTCTTCGATGTAGCACTTGCTGGCACCCGAAGCGATGGCCTTTTCCTCCAAGCCGGACAGCTCCTCTTCCTGGCCCAGATTGGCGCAGAAACAAATGACCTCGCACCCGTAGTTGTTGCGCAACCAGGGCACGATGACCGAAGTATCAAGCCCGCCCGAGTAGGCGAGTACAACCTTTTTGACGGAAGCTTTGTCAGACATGATCGTCTCCTGAAGATCTTGAGATGAATGAAGGACGGTCTCCCCGAGCAGAGTACCGCCCCTTCGGGTCGCAAACACACCGATTTCACACAAATCGATGCATCATTGGCTCAGCGAGGGTCGGACTCTTTCTCCGGCGGGAGAAGTGATGGTCAACCAACAGAACGGAAATGGGTAGAAATCAACAAAAAACCACGAGGAGCTACTCCTTCGTGGTTTGCATACGGGTCCGAGACAGGCGCGCCAGACGCGAGAGAGCGGGTCAGGCAGAATGCCTCACCTCGTCCCGCAATGAAGCCTGGGCCTGTAGAGCGTTTTCATGATGGGGCAACTATAGCCGCTTGATGAACAGTTGTCAATTTCCGGGCGCAGTCGCTGAGGCGCGGGCCGGGGTACTCAGCGAGCGCTTGAGGCAATCTGCAACACGTCGCGGAGCATGGCAGCGGCGGTAGCGGTGGGCCCGCGCTCATCGATCTTGAGGAAGATGTCTTCGTAGATATCGGTATGAAAGACGATGCCCATCTGCCATTCTGAAATCGAGCCCAGGAAGCTTGACCGAGGCACCTGGCGCGGGGCCACGCGCAGGGTGTAGCCGGATTCTGTGCGCTCGGCAGACGCCACCAGTTTGATCACCCGCCCTCGCTCCCCGGCCCGTTGCAGCGCCTCCGCTTCGATGTTCGTGATGCCCTCCCTGGAGACTTCTGCCAGGGTGGCGGCGTATCGTAGCACGGCCCGAGCGATGATGACGAGCTTGTTGGCCGTATCCCACCCCTCCACGTCCAGCGTGGGATCGGTCTCCGCGATGCCGCGGCGCTGAGCTTCGGCCAGCGCGCTGTCGTAGGTTTCACCTGCGGTCATGCGCGAGAGGATGTAGTTGGTAGTGGAGTTGAAGATCCCCTCGAGTCCGTAGATGGTGGCTGCTGCCAGATCGCGACGTCCCACGTTGATCACGGGCAAACCTCCGCAGACGGTGGCGCTGAAGGCCAGGGAGGCGTGATGGGTGCGGGCCAACGTGTGGAGACCCTCGTAGTCCAAAACCAACGGCGCTTTGTTGGCCAGGACCGCCGCTCGACCCCGTTGCAGCGCCGCCCGCACACAAGGCAGGGCAATCCCGCCGTCGGCGAGATCCACCGGCGATGCCTCCAGCAGCACATCGTAGTCGGTGTTCCGGGCCAGCGTCACGGCATCGGGCAGCGCCTGGCCGGCCGGGTAGGTTGCCACTCCCTCATCCCGCTTGTGCTGCAATAACGCGGCCAGATCCAGGCCCTCGGGATGATAGACCGCGCCGCTGCTGTCGGCCACGCCCACCACCTGCAATTCGCGAGCATACCTCTGTGCCAGATGCTCCCTCTTGTCCAGCAGGATCCGGGCCAGGGTGCGGTGGACGTGTCCAAAGCCGATGAGTACCAGCTTCATCGTCGCTCCATCAGGCGTACGAATCTGTTGAACAGGTAGTCGGCATCGTGCGGGCCGGGCGAGGCTTCCGGGTGATATTGCACCGAAAACACCGGTTTCCCTCTAACCTGCAGTCCCTCCACCGTGCCATCGTTGAGATTCACGTGAGTCACTTCGACATACGTTGGGAGCGATCCGGCCTCTACCGCGTAGTTGTGATTCTGACTGGTGATCTGCACCCGACCTGTGGTCAGATCCTTCACCGGCTGATTGCCGCCGTGATGCCCGAACTTGAGCTTGTAGGTGCGGCCTCCCAGGGCCAGCCCCAGGATCTGATGGCCCAGGCAGATGCCAAAGATAGGCATGTCGTGTTGCAAGAGGGAGGCCACGGCCTCGGCGGCATAGGGCACACCCGCCGGATCACCGGGCCCGTTGGAGAGAAAGATGCCATCCGGTTTCAGGGCCAACGCGTCCGCGGCCGAGGTATGGGCGGGGACCACCGTCACACGGCAGCCGTGGCTGGTGAGCCGGCGCAGGATGTTGTACTTGACCCCGAAGTCATAGGCGACCACATGGGGCGAGGTGGAGGATGGCGGGGGTGCAGCAATCCAGGTGGGGTCGCTGGCTTCTTCCCAGCGATAGGGGTACCGGCAGGTGACTTCCCTGACCAGGTCTCGGCCTTCGGTGCCGCCCCAGCCACGCGCCATGCGCAGTAGTTCGGCCACCGTTTTGCTGCCGTCGGTGCACAGCGCCGCCGGCATGCTACCGTGCTCTCGTATCCTTCGCGTCAAGGCCCGCGTATCGACTTCACTGATGCCGGGTATGCCGTGTCGAGCCAGATAGGTGTGCAGATCTTCGTCGGCGCGCCAGTTGCTGACGAGCGGGCTCAGCTCGCGCACCACGAATCCGCTCAGCCAGGGCTGCCGTGATTCGACGTCTTCGCTGTTTATGCCGGTGTTGCCTACATGCGGCGCGGTCATCACCACCATCTGACCCCGATACGAGGGATCCGTGATGATTTCCTGATAGCCGGTCATGCTGGTGTTGAACACCACCTCACCCACCTGGGTGGTGGCAGCACCGAAGGGCTCTCCTTCGCACACGGTGCCGTCGGCCAATACAAGCAATGCAGTCATGAGCGGGGAAGGTCACCCGTGAGGAGGGGGATTTGAGATCTCCTTGAGTACTGCGATCTCGTCGCAGGCATGGAACTTGGGACAATAGACGCATTCGCCCCAGATCTTGGGACTGATGGCCCAGCGGTCCACCCGCCGAAACCCGTGTTTGATGAAGAACTCGGGTGCCAGCGTCAGGGCACATAGTTGCGAGATGCCCTGTGCCCGCGCCATGGCCTCCAACGCCTGCAGCAGGGCAGCCCCGATGCCCTTGCCGTGATGAGAAGGGGCAACGGCCAGCGAACGGATCTCGGCCAGCTCGGAACCCAGACGGGCCAGGTACCCGCATCCCACCACCCGACGCTTCTCCTCCGCGACCAGGAAATCCCCCAGCGCATGTCGGACCTGGGCCGGTGTACGATGCAGCATCAGATTCTGATCGGCGAAGCCGTTTACCAGGTCGCAGATGGCGGAGACATCGGCCTCGTCGGCAGGTCGAATCAGCATGGGAGTGCCTGCGGGTAGGGGATAGAGCTCCGGGTTCAGGCGGGGCTGAACTTCCATGGGAATTGCTGTGGTCGTAACCATCAGTCCATCTCGGAGAGAATGGCTGCGATACGCTCGACGGCCAGATCGACCTCGGCACGACTGATGATGAGCGGCGGGATCAGACGCAGAACATTGGGCCCGGCATTTAACAAGAGGATGCCGTGCTCGTAGCCCTTGCGGATGATGGGCAGGGCTTCGATATCCAGCTGGACGCCCAGCATCAGGCCACGCCCGCGCACTTCCTGGATGTGAGGACTGTTGATTTCCTCGAGGCGCTCCTTGAAATAGGCGCCCGTTTCGCGCACGTGGGCCAGAAAGTCGGGGTCGCTAATGCGACGCACGACCACATTGGCGACTGCAGTGACAAAGGGACCGCCGGCAAAGGTGGTGCCATGATCGCCGGGCTGGATGACTTCGGCCACGCGTTCCGTCACCAGGACCGCGCCGATGGGTAGTCCATTGGCCAGGGGTTTGGCCGCGCACAGGATATCGGGCAGGATGCCGTATTGTTCGTGAGCCCAGAAGGTACCGGTACGCCCTACGCCACATTGCACCTCGTCCAGGATGAGCAGGGCATTGTGTTTCTGGCTGAGCTCGCGCAGGGCCACCATGAACTCGTTGCTGGCCGGATGGATTCCGCCTTCGCCCTGCACCGGCTCGACAATGACCGCGCATACATGCTCGTCCATCTGCTCGGCCAGGCTGTCGATGTTGTTGAACTCCGCGAAGCGCACGCCCGGCATG
>RFJM01000568.1 GCA_003694905.1 Caldilineae bacterium | reverse complement strand
GGCTGCTCGGCAATTGTCGCCTACGATGAGCACTTCCGCGCTATCTCAGACATCATTGCTTACAAGACACCCGAAGAGGTTGTCGCCGAAAGTGAAAGCAGTCCGTGATCCTTCAGGCGCTCTAGAGGAATCCGTACCGCTTGAACATGGCTCTTTCTCTCTTTGCTTGTCATTGCCTTGAGCAACGAGTCACATGCCAAATCGCTGGCGTGCCTCGACGACAGTGTTTTCGTCCACCACTTCGAGCCCGTGCTCCCGCGCGTAGTTCTCGATAGCCTTGCGAGCCATCCCCCGCGCGAAGTCGGGCACCCGCTCCAGCCGCGCCAGCGCCTCGGGTGTCCAGGCCAGGCTCTCGACGACGACTGGTCGCGTTTCCGCCCAGGTTGGGGTGAAGGTACGCCCCACCAGCAAAACGTGGCATGGGGCCAGCCGCAGCAGGTTCTCGGCGTTGGAGCCGATGTCCAAACCCTCGTCAGCGTGCACGCCGGTGCGCCCGAGGACCAGCAAGCTCGGCTGGGTGTCCCGAAGGTACTGCAGGACGGCGGTGTAGGGCTTGCCGGCCAGCAGTTGGGTTTCGATCTCTTGCCCGACCTCGGCGGCGATGCGCTGCGCCGTCTCCAGGTGG
The DNA here is from genome assembly GCA_003694905.1 of Caldilineae bacterium. Lineage (GTDB taxonomy): Bacteria > Chloroflexota > Anaerolineae > J102 > J102 > J102. Next base: position 3,892 of record RFJM01000568.1, on the reverse strand, counting down.
TCGGCGTAGATCCTGGCGATGCCGGTGTCGATCAGCTCGTCGTGCAATTTCTGTTGCTGCTCCGTGTTGAAGACCTGCCGTGCCTCTTCGGTCAACGCCTCCTCCAGTTCGTGGAATAGCGTCTTGTGCAGGAAGGGGTCGTAGGCAGCCACGGCCTGCACACGCGCGCCGGCGGCCTCTGCCAGGGCCAGCGCTACGCGCAGGGCGGCAAAGCTGCGGTCGCTGCCGTCGATGCCGACCACGAAAGTGCCCTCCAGGGGCCGGCCATTCTTCACCACCAGCACGTCCCGGCTCACGCGGCGCACCACCCGTTCGCAGACGCTTCCCAACACGTGATCGCGCCGTTCTCCCCGATGCCAGACTTCTCCCAGTCCGCGCACACCCATCACCACCAGGTCGTAGCCGCTTTCCTCGATGTCTCGCACCAGTTCGGCGTAGTTCTTGCCCTCGGGGGTCTTGCCGACGAAGCGCAGATCGCGCTCCTGGCATCGCCGCTTCAGGAGCTCCAGATAGGAGTCCGAGATCAGCTTCAGCCCTTTTTCGATGAGCGTGTCGTGCAGGTTGCGCTGATGCGCGAGGATGGTCGGCTCCTGGTACTCCTCGGGCAGACCGGGCTCCATGTCGCGGAAGCGCTGGTCGTGGAGCCGGGCGGCGTAGACGTGGTTGCCCACCACGGTGGAGCGGAAAGAGCCGGCGATCTGCAAAGTGACGTCCATGGCCCAGGCGCTGTATTTCGAGTTATCGACCGGGACCAGGATCTCGCGAAAAGTCACGTCAGAAGGTGAGGGGGCGCGGGCGGTCGGACGTGAAACCTGCGGCGTGAACCGTGAGGCCTCAAGGGTGTTGTGTCTTGCATCTTGCGAAGGGTGTGGGACGCGAGCTGCCAGTGAGTAAGGGGTCTTATCCAACACCTCCTGTACCCAGACCAGGTAGCCGGCAGCATAGTCGGGCTGGGGCAGGTGGAAGGGAGCGGCCTCGAAGATGCGGCGCGTCAGGGCGATGTAGCGGTAGCGCGGGTCGTCCTGATCCAGGATCTCGGCGTAGCCGTTGATCTGGAAGCTGGGGTAGTCCGGGCCGTCGCCGGTGTAGTGCAGGACGACGCGCGGATCGCATTGCAAGTTGCGGTAGGTGCCGCCGGCAAATATCTCCAGGAAGCCTAGCCGGCGGGGATCGATGTCCTCCGGGTGCTCTATCAGCGCCTGGACGGCCGCCACGCGCTCGGCAAGGGTCTCCTCCCATGGCCGGCCCTCGCAGCGGGCCATGGTTTCCTCCAGCAGGCCGATGTAGCGCTCCAGAACCTCGTCGCGCGGTGTGAGGCCAGCGCCCTTGGTGGCGACGCGGATGGGGAAGCCATGCCCTGAGCCCGTCGAAGGGTCGCCATCTGCCTGGAAGGTGATCATCACCGGCAGGTGGGCCGGGTGCCGGCGGGGGTGTTGGCCGGCGGTGATGGTTTCGTACATGGCGCGCCGGGTTCTGAGCTGCCACCGGATGAAAGCATCCGGCAGTGCAACGGTCTGAGATGCAAGTCCCTGGCGCTGTGGTGCATCGACGTTGAGAACCTGGGTGTTCAGCACGGGGTTAGTTCCTCCTCTCGTGTTGTTGTGACAAGACAACGTGCTGAAAAGGATTCATAGTAGCTCCCGTGAGCGCAGGCGCGGCATAAGACCCGGCCGTTAAGCCGTACCTCGCGGCGGTCGTTGATACCCTCGCCGCATTCGGCGCAGACCACGCGGCTGACAGGCCGGCCTGGTCGGTCTTGTCGCGGAATCTCGACCATCACTTCCTGCACCATGAACAGCTCCTCCTCTGGCATCACGCGGTAAGCATGGGCTTGGGCTTCGTACTTCTCCAGGCCAGGCGGGGCATACAGCACGACCCGGTCGCGCGAGTCGTCGCGGGCCACGATGCGTACCGCCCGCCGGGTGCGATCATCGTAGAAGGTGCAGGCCGCCTTGCCATAGTCCACGTGTTTCAGGGTGCGCTTCCCCAGCCGGCAGCCGGAGACGGCGGCTATAGCGTCGGCGAAGCAGCGGTCCATCTCCACGAACACGAACAGACGCTTCTCCCGGTCGGGCGGGTCGATGCCCAACAGCCGGCAGCCCAGCAGGGCCATACGTGTGCCCAGCACCTGCCCGGGGCACAGACAGCCCCGGTGCATGGTGGTCGCCATGTCCAGATATTCGTCGAAAGTATACATCGGTTTCTTCTTCCTTCCGCGGCCGCTCATCTGCCCATCGGGGCCATGAGTAATGAGAGTTGAGCATTTGTTCCGGTAACGCGCTGCCTCGCCTGGCCGGCGGGCCGCCGAATGATGAAGCTTGAGAATTCATCGGGTAACGCTACGGCTCGCCCGGCCGGCAAGCCGACGAATGAATTCGCCGGCTGCTACTGCAAAGTGCGTTGGAAACGCACTCTCTTCGCGTTGGCTCCATCGCCTCCTCGCGTTGGCTCCACCGCCGGCAACACGCTTCAGCGTGTTTCGCAATAGCAGGCGGGCAATTCATTGCTCGCTCGCCTTGCTCGTCGAAGGTTGCCTGTCGGTGTCTTCGTCGGACACGGCCTCGCGGAATTCACGAAGGCTCTGCCCGACTGCCCGTCCGACCTGCGGCAGCTTGCCGGCCCCAAAGATGGCCAGCACAATCACCAGCAGCACGATCAGTTCAGGCACTCCCAGATTAGGCATAGCCACCTCCGCTATGGATTCTTGTGTTCCGTCGGTTTACCACCGGTGTGGAATGTGTTCTGATAGGCAATCACCTGCCAGATTTGCTCCGTGGTCAGTTTCTCCTTCCAGGCCGTCATCGGCGTTTGAGGAACGCCATTGGCGACCTTGTTGAACCATTCTGTGTCTGAGAGTTTGGCCACCAAAGCCGGGTCGCGAAAGTCGGCGGCGCCGGTGAGGATGGGTTTGCCATCCCGCCCGTGGCAGGCCGAGCAGTTGACTTCTGGGTTCGTCACGCCTTCATAAATCTCTTTGCCCTTGGCGATGATCTCCGGATCGGTCCACCAGCCGGGAGGCATGTGCTCGGTGCCGATGGTGGGGGTGGCAGCCGGCGCTGCCGGGGTGGCCTCCGCTGCTGGAGCAGCTTCACCCTCTGCCGGCGCTGGGGCTGCGGCTACCGCTTCCACCTTCAGCGGCTCGCCGGTATCCGGATCCAACGGCTTCGGCGTGTTGACGCTGCTGTCTGTTAACGACATCAGGTATGCCACCAAAGCATCCACCGAATCGGGAGCCATCTGATCGGCGTACGTGTCCGGCATGACGCCTTTCTTGTACTCCCGCTCAAATCCTTCAGCCACGAACACGGTGGGGTCGAGGATCTTCTTCTTCACCAGTTCGGCATTGAGAATGTTGCCGACATTGTCCAGCTCCGGACCGCGCCGCTTGACGCCACCCTTGCCGCCGATCTTGTGACAGTTGTAACACTCGAAGTCGCTGTAGACGGTCTTCCCCTGGGCGATGAGCTCCTCGCTAGGTGGCTGGGGGGCTGCTGGAGCCACCTCACCGCCGGCCGCCGGCTGGGCTTGCGCAACCTGCAGGCCGACAGCTTCCATCTCTGTCTGCAGGGCCTCCTGGCGGGCCAGCAGGTCCTTCTTGACGAAGTTGACCTGCAGCCGCTTCACCTTGGCGATCTCCTCGCGGGGATCGTACTGCGGTACGAAGTTGCCCACCAGGAAAAGGACTGACGAGGCCAGCAGGAAAAAGAGCACGATACTCAACACCGGCCGCCGGGGCATGCCCATAGGCGAGGCGTCCAGGAGCAGGAAGAACAAAAAGCCGAAGAACACGTAACCCACGAACACCCAGGAAAAGATGAGAGGGAACCCTATGAAGTTGGTGACCAGGAAGACGGCCGAGGCCACGACCAGGGTGATGAAGATTCTTCTAAGC
>RFJM01000567.1 GCA_003694905.1 Caldilineae bacterium | reverse complement strand
GGCTGGATGTGGGACAGGCTGGACAGCCTGTCCGGATGCCGGCCCACACAGCACGGCTTGGCAAGCTGAAACGATCGTTAGCCGTCTGGTCGGGTCGGGCCGCCTCTTTTTCCGGGGGCGCTGCCCGCGAGCTGCCCCCAAACTAAGACACACCCCCCTCCTTCTGCCACCAACAGACTTTAGAACCGAGTCGAATTTGACCGCAACACCAGGGCAGGCTAAGATGCATGATTGTGTCAAGCCCAGATCTCGCACCGATCCTCGAGGTGGCGCGTACCTGGCTGTTCGCGCGCCACGGCAGATCGTCGAGGTGACGGAGACGCACCCATGGATATGCAAGAAAACGTGACATCGATTCCTTCCCCGACATATATGACAATCCTTCGAGCACTCGTCAAGACGATGCGGCCGCGGCAGTGGACCAAGAATGTGGTCGTGTTCGCGGCTTTGGTCTTCGACGGCAAGTTCTTACGGCTGGAGCCGACGCTGCGCACGGTAGTGGCCTTCGCGCTCTTCTGCCTGATCTCAAGCAGTGTCTACCTCCTCAACGATGTGGTGGATCGGGAAAAGGACCGGGCCCACCCGATCAAGCGCCATCGGCCCCTGGCCGCGGGCATCTTGCAACCGGGTGTGGCATTGACGGCCATGGCGCTGCTGCTGGTGGTAGCGGTCGGTGCTGCGCTGGCACTGGAACCGCTGCTGGGCATCACCATCTTGGGCTACTTTCTGCTCAATGTGGCGTACTCTTTCTATCTCAAGAACCTGGTCATCCTGGATGCGCTGACCGTGGCTGCGGGTTTTCTGCTGCGAGTGGCGGGCGGCGCCATGGTGGTGCATGTGGAACGCTTCTCGCCCTGGCTCTACGTTTGTGTGACCTTCATTTCGCTTCTCATCGCGCTGGGCAAGCGCCGTCATGAGTTAACCAGTCTGGAGGCAGGAGCCACCAACCACCGCGCCATACTGGATCACTACACGGTGGAGTTCCTGGACCAACTCATCGGTATCATCACGGCGGCGACGGTCGTGTCCTACTCTTTCTATACCTTCTCCGCCGAGAACCTTCCCAAGAACGACATGATGATGCTGACGATTCCCTTCGTGGTCTATTTCCTGTTCCGCTACCTCTATCTGGTGCACGTGAAGAAACTGGGCGGCGCGCCCGATGAACTGCTCTTCAAGGACAGGCATCTTTTCGTTACGGCCGTGCTCTGGGGGCTGTCCGCGGTGGGGGTGCTCTATCTTTCCCACTCCTGAGTTTGGGCAACTTCGCGGCGGTTGTGGTAAAGTTGGCATGTACTTTGAAATCGCTGTCATCGTCGACAGAAAACTGAGGTTATGCTGATGCTGACTAAACAGACCTATATCGTCTTTCTCGGCCCGCCGGGCTCGGGCAAAGGAACTCAGGCACGCATATTGCAGAAGGTGGTGGGGTTGCCTCACGTCGCCACGGGAGATCTCTTCCGGCATAACATCAGCCAGCAGACCGAGTTGGGCCGACTGGCCAAGCGGTATATCGACGCCGGCGAACTTGTGCCCGACGATGTCACGCTGGGAATGGTGCGCGATCGCTTGCAGCAACCGGATTGCGCTGCAGGTGTCATCTTCGATGGCTTTCCACGCACGCTGGAGCAGGTGGTAGCCCTGGACGAGTTGCTGGCGGACCGCAACGGTGTCGTCCTGGCCCTCATGCTGGATGTCAGCGACGCGGAAGTCACCCGCCGCATCACCGGCCGCCGCGTGTGCAGGAACTGCGGTGCCGTCTATCACATCGAGTTCAATCCGCCCAAGCAGGCCGGCATCTGCGATGTCGACGGCGGTGAACTGTATCAGCGAGATGACGACAAGCCGGAGACCGTGCGCAATCGCCTCTACGTCTATTACAAGCAGACATCCCCTCTCATCGGCTACTACTTTGCTAAGGGCTTGCTGGTCAAGGTGGATGGAGATGCTCCGCCCGACCGCGTGACCGCCCGGCTGCTGAAGGTCCTGGAAGAACACGGCATCAAGCCGGTGATGGAGCCGAGTTACTGAGCGCCGCCAGGGGCACGTCATGTACAGGCCCTGGCGGTGTTCCCTGTGCGCCTGTGCGCCTTCGCCCATGGAGGTGTCGTGCCCATGTCCACAACGGCTTTCCTTTCCGCCCTCTCCCGTATCTATCCTCCCGACCGGCTACTCACCCGGCCGGCCCAACTGATCGCCTATGAATCGGATGCGCTGACCTCGTTTCGCGCCCGGCCTCAGGCGGTGGTCATTCCGGTCACACAGGATGAGGTGGTCGAGACGGTTCGGCTTTGCAATGAGCACGAAGTGCCTTTTGTGGCTCGGGGCAGCGGCACCAGCCTATCGGGTGGCTCGCTACCCGTGGAGAACGGCATCGTCATCGCCCTCAACCGGCTCAACCGCATCTTGCACCTGGATCCAGAACAGCGCTTTGCGGTGGTCGAGGCCGGAGTCATCAACCTGCAGATCTCGCAGGCGGCAGCTCCCTACGGCCTCTACTATGCACCCGACCCCTCCAGCCAGCCCATCTGTACGATTGGCGGGAACGTGGCTTTCAATTCGGGGGGAGCACACTGCCTGAAGTACGGGATGACCAGCAACCATATCCTGAGCATGAAGGTGGTGTTGGCCGACGGGGAAGTGGTGCGCTTCGGCAGCCGGAGTCTGGAAGGGGTGGGCGTGGGGCCCGATCTGGTGGGGCTGTTCGTGGGCTCGGAGGGGCTGTTCGGCATCGCTCTGGAGATGACGGTGCGGCTCTTGCCCCGGCCGGAGAGCTTCCGGACGGTGATGGCAGCCTACAGGGATCTGGAATCGGCAGGCAACGCGGTGGCCTCGGTAGTGGGGGCCGGGTTGCTCCCCGCCGCCATAGAGATCATGGACACGCTGGCCATGAGAGCTGCCGAAGCCGCAGTAGGAGCGGGTTATCCTCAGGAGGCGCGCGCCATGCTCATCGTGGAACTGGACGGTGAGGCGGAGCAGGTGGACCGTGAATTCGAAGAGCTGGTCGATCTCATCCAGGCCTCGGGCGCGGAGCAGGTTATCGTGGCGCAGACAGACGAGGAGCGGGCCCGCATCTGGCAGGGCCGCAAGGGAGCGTTCTCGGCGGTGGGGCGCCTTAGCCCCGACTACGTGGTCCAGGACGGCGTGGTACCGCGAGGTCGCCTGGGGCAGGCCCTGGCCGAGATCGATCGACTGGGCCGGGAGTACGGTCTGGACGTGGCCAATGTCTTCCATGCCGGCGACGGTAACCTCCACCCGCTGATCCTCTTCGACGGCAGCGTGGAGGGCGCGCTCGAGCGGGCCGAAGAGCTGGCAGGCAAGATCCTGAAGATGTGCGTCGATCTGGGCGGCTCGCTCACGGGCGAGCACGGCATCGGGGTAGAAAAGCGGGACTATATGTCCTACATGTTTAGCCCCGTGGACCTGGAGGTCATGGCCGAACTGCGTCAGGTCATGGACCCCAAGGGTCTCGCCAACCCCGGCAAGATGCTTCCTACCGCCGGCCACTGAACCCGGCTTCTATCTCCTTTCTCAACCGTGCCCTTTCTTGCAAGGAGCGTATCATGCCAGACAGAGTGCGTTGGGGGGTGCTCAGCACCGCCAAAATCGGCACCGAGAAAGTGATCCCGGCCATGCAAAAAGGCCGATACAGCGAGATCGTAGCCATCGCCTCGCGCGATCGATCCCGTGCCGAGGCCGCAGCCGATCGCCTTGGTATCCCCAAGGCCTATGGTTCCTACGAGGCGCTGCTGGCCGACCCGGACATCGATGCCGTCTACATCCCGCTGCCCAATCACCTGCACGTCCCCTGGTCGGTTCGCGCCCTCGAGGCCGGCAAGCATGTGCTGTGCGAGAAGCCCATCGGGCTCAGTTCGGCCGAGGCGGAGCAGCTGCTCGATGCCTCCAGGCAGCACCCGCATCTGAAGGTAATGGAAGCTTTTATGTACCGCATGCATCCGCAATGGCAACGAGCGCGTGAGCTGGTGCGGCAAGAAGCCATCGGACGCTTGCGCACGGTGCATGCATTCTTCTCCTACTACAATGTGGATCCCAACAACGTGCGCAATCAGCCCGACATCGGCGGGGGTGGATTGATGGACATCGGCTGCTATTGCATTTCGCTCTCGCGTTTTCTGTTCGATGCTGAACCGCTGCGGGTCAACGGCATCGTGGAGTTTGACCCCGACTTCAAGATCGATCGCCTGGCCTCGGGCATGATGGACTTCGGGCAGGGGACCGGCACCTTCACCTGCGCCACACAGCTGAGCCCTTATCAGCGGGTGCACATCATGGGAACGCACGGCCGCATCGAAATCGAGATTCCCTTCAACGCGCCGTCCGACCGTCCTACCCGCCTCTGGCTTGTGCGTGACGATAGCACAGAGGAGATGGTGTTCGACATCTGCGATCAGTACACCATCCAGGGCGATCTCTTCTCGCAGGCGGTACTGAACGACACACCGGTGCCAACACCGCTAACCGATGCGGTGGCCAATATGAAGGTGATCGAGGCCATCTTCCGCAGTGCCCAGACCGGCCGGTGGGTGGAGCCGTAGCGCAACCCCGGCACAGAGGCCCGATCCCCGGGCCAACGGCAAGCCAGGATACATTCGCCGTCGCGGTCCGATTGACGGCCGGGTCGCGGCGTGGTATAGTTCGGCTTCGCCAACTCCACCTCGCGGAAAGCAGAGATGACGCCTGTCGAAGTTCTATTCATCGTTGCGCAATTGATCTTCTTGGAAGGGATCCTCTCCATCGACAATGCTGCGGTGCTGGGAGCCATGGTCTCGGTCCTACCCGCCAATGAGCCCATCCCCTGGCCGGGACCCCTGGCCTTCTTGCATCGCTGGGGCGACCGGGTCCTGGGCGGACAGCGAGCAGCCGCCCTGAAGGTGGGGCTATTGGGCGCCTACGCGGGGCGTGGCCTGATGCTGCTGGCTGCGTCCTTTGTCATCCGCAACCCCTGGCTACGGCTGTTGGGCGCGGCCTATCTCCTCAAGCTCTCCGTTTCCCATCTGGCTGCGGAACACGAGGAGGAAGAAGATGTGGACGGCGCCGTGAGTCGGGTCTCCAACGGTACCTTCTGGCGGGTCGTGTTGATGGTCGAGCTGGCAGACCTCGCCTTTAGCATCGACAACGTGGTAGCAGCCGTGGCCCTCAGCGACCACATTCTGGTAGTAATGTTGGGCGTGGCGTTGGGCATTGTCACCATGCGCTTCGCGGCCCAGCTGTTTACGCTGATGATCGAACGGGAGCCGATCCTGGCACCCACTGCCTATCTCCTCGTTTTCAACATCAGCCTGGAGTTGCTGATCGAAGAGTCGGCGGACTATCTGGGCCATGGCGTGCACTTCAGTCACTGGCAGAAGTTCGCCATTTCGGTAAGCACATTGGTGCTGGCCGTGATCTACGCGCACTCGCCTTTCTTGCAGCGTCTGTTGGGGCCATTCCTGCGGTTCATGGCACGTGTCTTCGCGCTTCTGGACCAGGTGTTGGACATTCTGCTGCTGCCTTTCAAGATCGTGCTGTCCGGCCTCTATCTCATACTGCAACGCCTCTTCGCGGCCAGACTGGCAGCACAGCCCCCTTCTGAAAGCCCCGGCTAAGACGCACCCGTGGCGGCCAGGTGGTGGGCGGCACGCAGGGGCTCGGGCAGGCGGTAACGGGGACAGCAGTCCAGCGTGAGGGAGGCGGCCGTCGCCACATCGATGAGATGGCCGGGTGAGACAAAGAGGGGCTTCACGCCGGCGCGGGTGCGGAGGACTGCGCCGATCACCCGG
>RFJM01000082.1 GCA_003694905.1 Caldilineae bacterium | reverse complement strand
CGCGGGAGAGGTGCTCGACGACCCGGATTTCCACGTCCTCGTCTTCCTTCTGGTTCCGCAGCTCGATCTGGAAGGACTCCTTGATCACCTTGTCGCCGATACGGTTGAAGTCAGTTTGGGTACGTTCACCCACCAGGTCGAAGGCCTTCCCGATGTTCAGGGTCACATCTTCGCCTTTGGGGGTGTGATTGATGGTGTCCTCACCGATGAGCAGCGGCGAGCCGTCCACATCGGGCTGATACATGCGTACGATGCCCTTGGGCAGCTGTGCGTTCACCCCCTCTTCGCCGGTATTGAAGACCAGCTTCACGTCCACGGTGGTCTTGCCCGTACCGCCGAAGCCGGGGTCGAAGATGGGGCCGTATCCGTAGTAAGGCACCGAGGCATCGTAGATGAATTCCTTGCGGGCGGGGACATCCGTCGCGGTGACGAATTCCACCTGCTTGGTCTGGTTGTCCTTGATGGTGACCGGTCGTTGTACCTCATAGAGATGGTACTCGAAGAACTCGCGTTGCTCGACGGGCGCTGCCGGGGCTTTGACCATGGCCTCCTCGGCCATCATCGGCATGGCGCCGCCCACGGCGGGCTGCACACGGCTGATCTCGCCGGCCACCAGCTTCAGCCGGGCATCGTGATAGGTGGCGCCGCTGCGATTGTCCAGCGTCACCCAGCCGTTCAGATCCAGGCTCTTGTTATCCTGCGCCAGCTCCAACACGTAGCTCGCTTCCCAGTTGAGGCCGTTGGTCAGGAAAGCGAGTTCTGTGTCGTGGGTACCGGCTTTCTGGGCATCTACCATCCACACCAGCGTCGGCCGGGTGATGAGACCCTCCGGCAGGGCGGGGAAGCTGTACTGGCGGATCTGGTCGAACTTGATGACCTCGATACCTCCATCCGTCGTGCGCAGGATGACATCGTTGGCACCGCTGAGCAGGGTACCCTCGTGGGACTCACCATCCTGGGTGACCACGACGATGGGCTGGTCTACGTATTTCTGCAACAGTTTCTGTGTGCCGACAATGTCGTACTCATAGTTCTGTTCCAGCACGACGGTGTTGGGATCGGTCAAGGAGCGGAACAGGACCGAATCCGGAATGATCGCCGAGGGTACGTCCGTCACCCTGACGACGTTGACGCCCTCCTGCAGGTCGAACTGCAGGTTCTCTTTGACCAGGGCGATGTTGCTATTGTAGACGGTGAGGTCTACATCGAAATTCTGGGCCTTGACCGGCGCTGGCGAGCCCGAAGCGAGGAAGAGCATCAGACCGATGGCAAGTAGAGAACTGGCCACCAGGCCGGTGCGCAGAATCGTTTTCTTCATACTCGGTTACTCCTTGGATGAGTTGGTATGCAGTAGGATTGGGGTGTCAAAACTTCAGACGTTGCAACCCCGAAAATGGTTCCGCCTGGAGCGGTGCCACATCCACCTACAGCATCTCTTCTTCGATAACCGCGTTTACCACGTCCACCAGTTCACCGTTACTCACCTTTTCCTTCACCGCCATGATGTAGGGGTAGAGCAGGGTATCCTCCTCGATGAACGGCGCGAGTTCGCGAATCAGGTCGTAGGCGGGCTGTGTGCCCAGACCCAGGCGGGCATCCGGCCCCAGCACCTGCCGCCGGAAATCGATGCCCTGGGCCGCGGCCAGCAGCTCGATGGCGAGAATATGCTCCACATTGTCCAGGATCTGGCCGACCTTCAGCGCTGCCGTGGCGCCCATGCTCACATGATCCTCCACATTGGCCGAGGTGGGGATGGTATCGACGCTGGCGGGATGGGCCAGCACCTTGTTTTCGGTGGCCAGGGCTGCGGCCGTGTATTGGGTGATCATGAAGCCCGAGTTGAGTCCGCCCTTCTGCGTGAGAAAGGCGGGTAGCACATGAGCATTGCTGGCCTCATCGGTCAGACGCATCAGCCGCCGTTCGGAGATGTTGCCCATCTCGGCCAGCGCGATGGCCATATAGTCCATGGCAATGGCCAGGGGCTCGCCGTGAAAATTGCCGCCCGACAGCACAGAGATCTCGCCGCTCTGCTCGTCGACGAAAATGAGAGGATTGTCGGTGACCGCGTTCAGCTCGATATCCACGACCCAGCGCGCGTAGGCGATGGCATCGCGCACAGCGCCGTGCACCTGCGGGATACAGCGCAGCGTGTAGGCATCCTGGATGTTGGTCGGATCGTGGTAGCGTACGAACTCGCTGCCTTCCAGCAGGCGGCGCAGATAACGGGCGCAGTTGATCTGCCTGGGATGGGGGCGGAGTTCATGGATGCGGGCGTCGAAGGCTTCGGGCGTGCCATGTAGCGCCTCCAGGCTGAGACAGCCGGCGATGTCTGCCACCCGGCTCAGCCGACGCGCCCGGTAGGTGGCCAGGGCGCCCAGCGCACACATCACCGTGGTGCCGTTGGTCAGGGCCAGCCCCTCCTTGGCCGCCAGCGTCAGCGGCTGCAGGCCCACGCGAGCCAGAGCCTCTGCCCCGGCCATCACCTCGCCTCCAACTTCTGCCTGGCCCAGGCCGATAAGGGGCAGGCTCATATGCGCCAGGGGGGCCAGATCGCCGCTGGCGCCCAGCGAGCCCTTCTGAGGAATGCGCGGATGCACCCCGCGGTTCAGCATCTCCAGCAGCAGCTTCAGTGTCTGCGGGCGGATACCGGAGTAGCCACGGGCCAGTGTGTTGGCCCGGATCAGCATGATGGCGCGAGTGGTGGCCGTGTCGAAGGGTTCGCCCGCGCCCACGGCATGGCTCAGGAGGATGTTACGCTGCAGCGTTTCCACCTCCGCAGCCGAGATCAGGCGATCCTTGAAGGCGCCGAAGCCCGTGGTGATGCCGTAGGCCACCTCCCCGCGCCCGATCAGCTCCTGCACTGCCCGGGCGGCGCGGGCCACGCGCGCTTCGGCTTTGGCACTTAGTTCGACACGTGGCGTGCCGGGCCGGCCATAGGCCACGGCCACCACATCCTCGATCTGCAGCGATTCACCGTCCAGGTACAGGACATCTCGCGCCATGAGCCGGTCGTTTCCTTACTTAAGCATCGGGATCTTGATGCCGTGCTTCTTGGCAAAGGCAATGGCCTCGGGATAGCCGGCGTCGGCGTGGCGCACCACGCCCAGCCCAGGATCGGTGGTGAGCACACGCTCCAGCCGCCGGGCCGCGGCCTCCGTGCCATCGGCGACGATGACCTGACCGGCGTGGAGACTGTAGCCAATACCGACGCCGCCTCCGTGGTGGAAGCTCACCCAGGTGGCACCGCCCACCGCGTTGATCAGCGCGTTGAGGATAGGCCAGTCGGCAATGGCGTCCGAGCCGTCCAGCATACCTTCCGTCTCGCGATTCGGGCTGGCCACCGAACCACTGTCCAGGTGATCGCGGCCGATGACGATGGGGGCCTTCACTTTGCCCTCGGCCACCAGTTCGTTGAACTTCAGTCCGGCACGGGCGCGTTCGCCATAGCCCAGCCAGCAGATGCGGGCCGGCAATCCCTGGAATTCTACTTTCTTCTGGGCCATGCGGATCCAGCGGCGCAGATGCTCGTCTTCCGGGAAGAGCTCGAGAATGGCTTCGTCGGTGGTGTAGATGTCCTGGGGATCACCCGACAACGCCACCCAGCGGAAGGGCCCCTTGCCTTCGCAGAAGAGAGGCCGGATGTAGGCCGGAACGAAACCAGGATAGCTGAACGCCTCCTTGAGGCCGTTGTCGTAGGCGCGCTGGCGCAGGTTGTTGCCGTAATCGAAGACCACCGCCCCTTTGGCCTGCCAGTCCAGCATGGCCTGGACGTGTGCTGTCATGGAGTCGAGCGCGCGTTGTACGTAGGCGTCGGGGTCTTTCCGGCGCAGTTCAGCCGCTTCCTCCAGGGACATCCCCGCCGGGATATAGCCGTAGAGGGGGTCGTGGGCCGAGGTCTGGTCGGTTACCACGTCGGGAACAACCCCGCGTGTCACCAGCTCCGGCAGGACTTCGGCGGCATTGCCGATCAATCCCACCGATTTCGGCTCCTCGCGCGCCAGTGCCTCCTCCACCCAGGTCATGGCCTCTTCCAGATTGTCGGTGATGGTATCGATCTGGCGCAGGGAGAGACGCCGCTCGGCTCGCCAGCGATCCACCTCCACGATCAGGCCCACGCCCTCGTTCATGGTGATGGCCAATGGCTGGGCACCACCCATCTCGCCCAGACCGGCGGTTACCACGAACTTGCCCTTGAGACTGGGCCAGCCATGCTGTCGGGCCAGCGAGCCCAGGGTTTCGTAGGTCCCTTGCAGAATGCCCTGCGTACCGATGTAGATCCAGCTCCCCGCGGTCATCTGCCCGTACATGATCAGCCCTTCGGCTTCCCACTTCTCGAAATTCTCCTGGGTGGCCCAGGCAGGCACGATGTTCGAGTTGGCGATGAGCACGCGGGGAGCGTCCTCGTGGGTACGGAAGACGGCCACCGGCTTGCCCGACTGGACAAGCAGGGTCTCGTCCGGTTCCAGATTGCGCAGGGATTCCAGGATGGCATCGAAGCATTCCCAGTTGCGGGCGGCCTTGCCCCGGCCACCGTAGACGATGAGGTGCTCGGGATCGCCGGCCACGTCCGGGTCCAGGTTGTTCTGGATCATGCGGTAGGGGGCCTCGATGAGCCAGTTCTTGCAGGTCAGTTTGGTGCCCCGAGGGGCGCGAACAACACGAGACATGTTTCACCTCGTTGACTTGAAGATTTGCAGACCCGGCGGTCGCGGTCAGCCGCCCAGGTAGGCGGCTCTCACCCGCGGGTCCTCACGCAGTTCGGCCGGCGTGCCTTCCAGCACGATGCGGCCGTTTTCGAGCACATAGGCTCGATCGACGACTTTCAGGGATTCGTAGGCATTTTGCTCGACCAGGAGGATGCTCACGCCCTGGCGCCGCAGGCGATCGATAACGTTGAACACCCGTTTGACCAGAATGGGCATCAGCCCCATGGAAACTTCGTCGATCAGCAACAGGCGCGGTCGCGACATCAGGGCGCGGGCAATGCTCAACATCTGCTGCTCACCGCCGCTCAGCGTTTTGGCCAGCTGATTGCGGCGCTCGGCCAACACGGGAAAGAGCTCGAACACCGTTTCCCGCTGCGCGCGCAGGATTTCTTCCGACTGGAGGTACCCGCCCAGCCGCAGATTCGCCTCGACGCTGAGATCGCCGAAAAGCCGCGCACCTTCGGGCGCCAGGGCAATGCCCCGTTGCACCCGTTCCCAGGGTGGTAGCGCATGGATTTCCTCGCCGTCAAGGACAATACTGCCGCCCTGGGGCTTGACCCAGCCCATCACGCTCTTGATGAGGGTGCTCTTGCCGGCACCGTTGGCGCCCAACACCGCCACGGCCTCCGACTCGCCGACGTTCAACGAAACCTGGTGTAGCGCGTGGATGTGGTTGTAGTAGACATCGAGTTCATTGATGATCAGCATCGCTTTCCTCCTGGCCCAGGTAAGCATTGATCACCCGTTCGTCTTGTTGGATGACGGCGGGCGGTCCGTCGGCAATGATGCGGCCCTGAGCCAGCACCACGATGCGTTCGCACAGATTCATGGCAAAGGCCATGTTGTGTTCAATGACAATCATATCGATGTCCTGTTCGTGGAGCGAGCGGATCAGGGCGGCCAGCTCCTCGGCCTCTTGAGCCGTGAGTCCGGCCGCGGGTTCGTCCAGCAGCAGGAAGGAAGGTGCCGTGGCCAGGGCGCGGGCGATCTCCAGGCGCCGTTGCAGGCCGATGGGCAGGTTGGCGGCGAGGGTGTCGGCCCAGGCTTCCAGCCCCGTTTGGGCCAGCACCTCCCTGGCCTGTTTCAGGCTGACCGGCGTCCGGTAGCGACGCACCAGGGCCTGTGGGCGGGGGTAGACCGGCATGCCCACGCCGCTTAGCACATTTTCCAGTACCGTAAGATCGCTAAAAGGCTTCACGATCTGGAAGGTGCGGGCAATGCCCAGGCGTACGATCTGGTGGGGACGTCGTCGCTGTAAAGAGTGGCCGTTGTAGGTCACGCGGCCGCGGGTGGGCGAGAGGAAGCCGGAAATGATATTGAACAGGGTGGTCTTGCCGGCTCCGTTGGGACCGATCAGTCCCAGGATCTCGCCTTCGGTCTGCAGCGAGACATCATCCAGCGCCTGCAACCCGCCGAAGCTCTTGCTCACGTGTTCGACCTGTAGTGCCGTCATGAGACCTCCTCCGGCGCGAGAGCAGAGCTGGGAGCCCTGCGGAAACGCCGCCTGGCCAGATTCCACAGCCAGCTTTCCTTGCCCAGCAGGCCCATGGGCTGGAAGAGCATCATCAGCACCAGTAGGGCACCGTAGAGGGTGAAGCGATAGTCCTGGGCGAAACGCAGGAATTCGGGCGCGGATTTCAGGAGTACCGCGCCGAAAATGGGGCCGCGTAGCGTGCCCACGCCCCCGACGATCACCATGGAGAGAATCGCGATGGATTCGACAAAGGCGAAGGTATCGGGAAAGACGCTGCCGATAAAGTGGGCATAGAGCGAGCCGGCGCCTCCCGCCAGTGCAGCACTGATCACAAAAGCGTAGATCTTGAAACGGGGCACGCTCACGCCCACGGCCTCGGCTGCTTCTTCGTCGATGCGCACCGTGTTCAGAGCCAGACCGGCCCACGTCTGGGATAGATACCAGCTCACCAGAAGCGTCAGCCCGGCGTAGATCCAGACCAGGGTCAGATAGGCCGGCCCACCGCGAAAACTTAGGCCCAGCAGTGCCGGCGCCGGCAGGTTTACCAACCCCATAGCGCCGCCGAAGAAATCCACATACTTGAAGATGGCCACCACCACAAAATTGATGCCCATCGTGGCCAGGACCAGAAAGTCGTGGCGCACCCGCAGGCTGGGCAAGCCCAGGAACGCGCCCACGATGCCCGTCACCAAGATGGCTGCCAGGATGCCTACCCAGAAGGATTGCTCGTAGCGCACGGTGAGAACGGCCGATGTATAGGCTCCGATGCCAAAGAAGGCGGCATGCCCCAGCGACACCTGCCCGGCGTAGCCTACCAGGATGTTCAGGCTCAGGGCCAGGCTCACCCAGATGCCGACAAAGACTGCGATACTGATGATATAGCCGCTCATAAGCCTACTCCCTCCCCAACAAGCCGTGTGGCCGGAACATCAGCATGAGGATTAGCACCAGAAAGGCGATGGCATCGCGCGGGAGCACATAGCCCACCGATGCCACCAGGAAGTTCTCGATGATGGCCAGCACCACGCTGGCTACGATCACACCGGGCACGCTACCCATACCGCCCAATACGATGATGATAAAAGCCTTGTATGAGACCAGATCACCCATAGTGGCGAAGACACTGTTGTTGTACACTCCCACCAGCACACCCCCTGCCCCTGCCAGGGCCGAACCGATGAAAAAGTTGAGGGCCACAACCTGATTCAGGTTCACCCCCACGGCCGCTGCCATATCGCGATCCATGGCCGCAGCCTGCCAGCTCAAGCCCAGACGGGTACGGGTCTGGACCAGATAGAGGATGGTGATAAGCACAATCGCCACCACAAGCACCAGCATCTGCTTGGGGGTGATGGAAAAGTACTCGGTGCGGATGCGGGGCATCCCGGCCCCGCCCGCGGGGAAGGCCTTCTGGTAGGGTCCCATCAGAAAGTCTTTTTGCAAAAGATCGGTCAGCATGACGAAAAGGCCGATGCTGGCAATCAGGGGCACAATGCGGGGGGCATCCAGCATGTAGAAATAGGTGGCTCGGTAGATGAGCACACCCACAACCCCGCTGGCCAGCATGGCTGCTACCAGCGCCAGCCAGAAGTTGCCGATCCAGCCGAACATCAGCAGGCCGATGAAGGCACCGATGGTGTAAACGGCCGCGTGGGCGATGTGCAGGATCTTGAGCACACCGTACACCATGGTCAGCCCCACCGCCATCAGGATGTAGGTGCTGGCCAGCACCAGCGCGTTGGACAGGTTTTGTGCAATGGGCATGGACTCGTCTCCGGAAAAGAGGGTGGGGACGTTTCCGCCCCCACCCTCCCTTGACTAGCGGGCTTCGATCAGTTCGGGGTCGGTGAATTCATGGTAGAAGTGGAAGGCGCCGTCTTTGACGATCTGAGCACCGACGGGGCGCACCACCTCGCGGCCGGGGGTATAGCGATAGAAGGGACCGGAAGCCACATCTTCAAAGTCCTTGAGGCCGGCGATGGCAGCGGTGATGGCGTCGGGGTCGGTGCTGCCCGCGGTCTTGATG
>RFJM01000566.1 GCA_003694905.1 Caldilineae bacterium | reverse complement strand
TTCGGCGTGGCGGCTGCTGGCCAGCGGCAGCAGACCGGCGATCAGCGGCACGGGCAAGGGACCACCCCAAGCCGCGTAGAAGCGCTCGACCACCTTGGGATCGAAGATGGGCTGGGAGAGGAGGAAGTCGGCGCCGCCGTCGAGCTTGCGCCGCAGCACCTTCATTTCTCGTTCCAGATTTTCTGCCCCCAGATTAACGGCCGCACCGACAAAGAAACGGGTGGGCGCGCCGATGGAGTGCCCGGCCTGATCGACTCCCCGATTGAGCTGCTGCTTGATCAGTCGCACCAGCCCGGAAGGCGGGATATCGAAATGGTCGTGTGCATCGGGAAAGTCGCCGATGCGGGTGGGATCACCCATGACGACGAAGAGATTGCGGATGTTGAGTGAGTGGGCCGCCAGCAGGTCGCCTTGCACGCGCAGCAGATTGCGGCCGCGCGTGGGGAAATGCAGGATGGTTTCGATACCCAGCCGAGTCTGCAGGAGATGGGCTGCGGCCCACGGGCTCATACGCATGCGCGCACGCGGGCTGTCGGCCACATTGATGGCGGTGACACCCGCCTGTTGCAAGGCGCGAACGTTCTCGAGCATCGGTTCGGGATCGTATCCGCGCGGGGGACTCAGCTCCACCGTCACCACGAATCGCTCTTGCAACGCCCGTTCCAACACTGTGGGCGCCAGCTCCTGCGGCCGCGCGGGCAGGGGATAGTGCTCGGGTACGGCCGGGATGACCGGGGTGACGGCCTTCGGGCCGCCGTCCAGAGCGGCGCGCATGGCCCGAATATGGGCCGCCGTCGTGCCACAACAACCGCCCAACAGGCTTGCACCTGCAGCCCGGAATTGTTCTACATAGGACGCGAAGTAATCGGGTGTCGAGGGATAGAGCAGCCGTCCCCCCACCCGAGTGGGGAAGCCGGCATTGGGCATGGCCGATAGAGGCAGGTGGGGCTCGGCCCGATGCATGCGCCGGATCACTTCCAGTACTCCGGCCGGTCCTACGGAACAGTTGGCGCCCGCGGCATCGACCCCGGCCTGAGCCAGCATACGCGCCACGCCTTCCGGTGTGTGGCCCAGCGCGGTACGTCCGTCCTCATCGAAGGTCATGTGCGCAACGATGGGAACATCGCACAGGGAGCGCGCCACACGCACGGCCAGGAGAAGCTCCGCCAGGTCGCTGAAGGTCTCGAAAACCAGCAGGTCGGCCCCGGCCTCTACCAGGGCCTGAATCGTTTCGCCGTACACCTCCTCGGCGGTCTTCTCACCCACGCTGCCGTAGGGCATGATGTACTTGCCCAGGGGTCCGATCGAAGCAGCCACCCATACCTGGGGCCGGCCTGCCTCCTCGCGGGCCTCGCGCGCCAGCCGTACCCCTGCCCGGGCCATAGCCGGCGCTTTCTCGCCCAGCCCAAAATCCTCCTGGCGGATGCGGTTGGCGCCAAAGGTATTGGTCTCGATGACGTCTGCCCCCGCGGCCAGATAGTCCCTGTGGATCGCCTTGACGACCTGGGGCTGTGTGAGATTGGTCTCCTCCAGGCTCTGCTCAAAATTGAGACCTCGGGCATAAATCTCGGTGCCCATAGCACCGTCGAGCAGCAAGGGCCCGGCCTCGAGGCGGTTCAAGAACGGGTGTGTCATGGGCGAACGCAGGTCTCCTTTCCGGTGGTGCGTGGATGATGCCCTCCGGCAGGCACGATTCTACACGATTCGGCGCGAATTCCAAATGCATTCTTGCCGGGGACAGCAGTGACCGCAGTAAGAGACGCGGGCCTTGCCTTGAGCCGCAGAGGAACCCGCGTGATATTGAAACCCTCTTGCCTTTCCCTCTGCCCGCGTTTGCGGATGCGAAGTCGTTGCGACGAAGCATCCGTGCCGGAGGAGGCCATGCCGACTGTGGCCAGACTCTATCATCGACTCTGTCGCCGGGACTTCGCGGGGACCGATACTTCACGGACATGAACCGTGCTATCTCATCCACTTCGTTTCCCGCGCCCTGCTGCGCGCGGCACGCAGTGCGGACACAGTGCCGGGAGGTCGAACCCAGAAGGGCCATTCAGATCTACGGTTCACGCGTTGCAGGGACAAGTTGAGACTACCTGACGCGAGACCGAACATCATCCCCGCCTACACATCTACCAGGTCGAATGCGCGGCGCAGATGGGCAAAGTTGCCGCCGCTCTCTTCCTTGACGGCCGCGTCAAACATATCCGCGATTGTCTGATATTCCGCGTCGGACAGGGTAACATCGAAAGCACCCAGGCTGGATTCCAGCTGGCGCCGGGAGCTGACACCGACGATAGGCGCGGTGACACCGGGAGTGTGGCGCACCCAGGCGATTGCCAGCTGGGCGGGATGCAGGCTCCGTTCGGCTGCGAACTGGTTGAAACGCCGGAGGCCTTCGCCGAATTTCTCCAACCAGGCCGGAATCCGCCGATCGCTAGAGCCTCGTGAGTCCTCCGGGATAATTTCGCCGCTGCCGTACTTGCCGGCCAACACGCCCATAAGCAGGGGCCGATAGGTGGTGATGGCAATCCCTTCGGCCACTGCCTGCGGCAACACCTCCACCTCGATGCCCCGCTCGATGAGATTGTACGGAACCTGATTGCACACCAGCGGCGCCCACCCTTCACGCTGGGCAATGGCATTGCAATGCGCCAGCAGCCAGGCCGGGAAGTTGGAGCAACCCACATAGCGGGTCTTGCCCGCCCGCACCACATCGTTGAGAGCCTCCATCATCTCCACCGGGCGCATATGGGGCCGTGGCCAGTGGATCAGATACAGATCGACGTAGTCAAGCTGCATGCGGCGCAGGCTCTCGTCGATGCTCCGGCGGATCCAGTCCCCGTCGGTGCTTCTGGTCACTTTTGTGACGACAAAGAGCTTCTCTCGCCGGCCCTTGAGGATACGGCCCAGGATCTCCTCTGTGCGGCCCTCGGCGTAGGACCAGGCCGTGTCGATAAAGTTGACACCTGCGTCCATAGCCGTGGCAAGGATGCGATCAGACTCGGTCTCGTCGCATCTGAGGCCGAACATCATGGTACCCAGGCACATCTCGGATACCTTCTCGCCTGTGTTGCCCAAAGTGGCGAATTTCATTATCTCTATCCTTGGCTTTTGAGTTGCTGGCAGGCGCGAAAGCCCTGTCAAACGCTAGTTGGTGATCTCGTAGACGCTCTGGGGAGCGAGGACGAAGCGGAGGAAGGCGTCTTCCATCCGCGTGGGGCGTACCTGCCGGTCCCTCCGCCCGAGCCGGCTGAGTTGCCAGATCTGGGCGTGGGTGGAAGTCAGGCCCGCGAGCTCCACACCGACCGAGCGCACTCCAATGTTGTACAGGCGAAGGAGATCCGGCTTCGGGCGCTCCAACAAGACATTCACATCCTCGATGTCCGCCACCGTGGACAACCCCTCCAGGCGCATGGTCCAGTCGGGCCCGGCGACCTGGCTGCCCATGCCCAGGTAGAAGGCCCGCAGAGCGTCTCCGCCGTAAGAAGCCCAGAACTGTCGGCCGTCGATGCGCAGGTCCTCCACCCGCTTGGGTTGACCCTTGTCGTCCAGGATCAGCAGATCTCGACCATCCTCCCGCTCAATTGCCAGGGCCACACCATCCTCCAGGGCCAAAGGCCCTCCGTTCTCGTCCAGCAGGGACAGGTATTCGATATGGCGGACGGCCGGTGTGGAACGATAGGGCTCGAGGACGGTCGTGAAGCGGGTCGCGGTCGCCTCCCGGCGGGCAATGAGGACCGGCACCGTGTAATCTGCGATCTCATCGCCCTTGTCTGCCGCGATGAGTCCATCGGCCAGGAAGTAGCTGTCGCCGGCCTGCCCGACAAAGGTCCCTCGCACATGGCGATTGGGGTCCAGCGTCCACACAGCCTGCCAGAGTCCGCCCGACCACGGTGCCGCGGCCTGCACGTTTTGCAGGTATTCATAGCCATTGCTTTGGGCCAGTGGTTCCGTCACCGGCCTAAACGAGAGATCGCCCGAGGCAAAGCGCCCCTGGTTGTGATAAACCCAGTCGTAAGTGTGGGCCCTGTCCCCGCGAGCGTGGACGATGTCGACCAGATAGTCATCTGTCAGCAAAAGCGTGCGTTCAAGGCTCACACCGGGATAGGCCTTATCGGTGGTGGCGCGCACCATCTGCAAGGCCTCGCCCGCGGCAAAACCGCGCAGCTTTGGGGGCGGTGTATGCGCCTGGGACCGGCCGTCCACCAGCACCAGATTGTGAGCCACCGACTGTTTGAAATACTCCAGATGGGCGGGCATGCGATACTTGATGGACCCCGCGTCCGGAGCCAAAACCGTGTCCAGACCGTGGAACACCAGACCGAGTTGATCGGGATGGCTGTGTCCCCCCTGGTATCCCATGATGTTCAACACTGCCTGCAGACGCTTGTCTCCTGCGTCAGAGCGCAAGGCCACCAGCCCGGAAGCCTCGAAGTAACGGCTCTGCCGGTCCGGCGATGTCACAGACGGCAGTTCGCCCACACCATAGAGCAACGCCAGGAGGTCCGTGCGCGCCGAGTTGCGCAGCACCGAAGCGTAGCGGTCATCGCCCAACCGGCGGTAAGCTACTTCATAATACATCGCCCGGTCGGGCTCGCTCAGAACCACGACGCGACCGTCGTTGAAGGTGGGCAGGCGCAAGTTGGCGTCTGCGTAATCCACCATGAAGTCGAAGAGTCCTTTGTAGGCCGGCTCCTGCCGGTAGAGGTCGATCCCGGCATGGTACGCTGCTTCCATGAGGGGAAAAAGTGCCTGCAGCACGTACATCTGATAGTGCATGGAGCCTTCGTACCACATACCATCTGCGGTGATGCTCTTCTGCATCTGATAGCGAAAACCGCTGTCGTCTTTGTCCAGCGCATACCAGACCAGCTCTTCATCACCCAGGAGGAAACCGATGACGCCCACCCCCGCGTTGTACCAGGTCTGGTGATTGTGCCGCCCTTCGTTGTTGTCCATAATGATCTCGGCGGCGGGACGCATCAGCCGGGTTTCGATGGCCTCCCGCTCCTGTGGGGTAAACTGATCGTAGAGGAGATCGTAAGCCCAGGCCAGGGGGATAACCCATGTGGCTTCGTTTATGCCCTGGGGTGTCGCTCGCCCACCCGCTTCTGCCTGGGCACCGGTCCGCCCGGCCTTGTCGTGGATTTCGTAGGTCAGATACTTGTCTGCATAGTCCAAAAGGATTGCTTTGGCGTTGGGAACATACCTTTCGTCTCCGGTGAGATGAAACATGAGGGCCATGTCCCGCGCCGCATTGGCGTGGTCGTAGTGTTCGAGGGTGATCTGATAGGCGGTGGCGTCGACCGCGTGATAGAAGCCTCCTCCGGTCCTGGGTACGGCGATTTCGCTGCGGGCGGACCATGCGTCCGCATTGGCTTTTAGCACCCGGTAGGCCTCTCGCGCCCACGGGTAGCGCTCTACCTTTTTCTTGATCTCCTCGAGCTCAGCCTGGTTGAGGAGAAGGTTGGGGTGCATTGGATTCTCCGGTAGTTCGATGGCAATGAGAGGAGCGACACGCTGGTTGGATAGCTTCATAGCATCAAAATAGAGGTCGGTTGTGGGCTTGGGGTCGTGACTCCAACCCGATGAGGCCAACTTGATATAGTCTATCTGGTGCCAGCCCACCGGCGAGCGAACTGCCCGAAACTCGCGCAAAGGGATTTCGAAAAGCCGCCAGCCGGTCCAGTCAATGACGATTTCCTTCTTGAAGTAGTCATCCTCAGGAGTGGCATCCGATTCCGAATAGGCCACGATCTCGATGGCAGCGTCATTGGCCTCGCCGGAGTAGGCCCAGAAGGAAAGGTAGAGATAATCGCTCCAGTCATGGGGAATGTCTGTAGCCACAATCCGGGTGTTGACCGTGGTATTGGACCAATGGCCGGCCGTGGTCCCCAGCTTCACATGCTCGTCACTGCGCACAAAGCCTGCCGCGGGCTTCACCCAACGGTCCTTATATTTGTTGTGCCAGGCCGCAACCGGCAGGAAGCCCTCCGGGGGTGCTTCTCCCTCTCCGATACGCGTTTCCGAGGCCTGGGTGTAGCCCTGCCAGATGGTGATATCGTCCTCGAAGTTACAGATGAATAGGCCTTCCTCTTCGTACGCGGCCAGTTGTTCGGTGCCGGCTGACTGGGGTGACGCAGGAGTAGCAGGTGACGCGTCCTGAACGTGGGCGAGTCGGGGTGTTGTGGCCTGGGAAGATGGCTGTGTTAATGGGGCGCAAGCCGCCAACAGCAGGGCAAACGCCGTGAGTAGTAATAGTCGAGCAAGAGACCGTTTATCTGGCATGGAACGATCCTGGTCGACGGCTTGCGCCGGTGTGAAGTAGACAAAGGGAGGTGACCGACAGCGCTCCGGCAAGTTGCAAAGTACGGCTTTCCGGCCTATGCCGGTCACCTGACCGCTTTATTCGTAGTCCTGGATATTGGCCAGGATGTCTTCGACCTGGGCGCTCAGGCGGGCCATAGCCTCTTCAGCTGTGGCAGCACCAATCCAGACCTCGCCCAGCTCCTGCTTCCAGGCGGCATCGAAGGCGGAGTACATGGGATGGATGGGGTCATACATGGTGAAGAGGTGCTCCTTGCCGGCCAGGAAAGCAGCCTTGTTGCTGTCGGGCAGAGCTTCAGGATTCAGGAAGCGAGGATCCTGTTGGAATTCCTTCAGGGCCGGGGTCATGAGATTCAGGTTGAGGAGCATGTTGACACCCTCGGCGCCCGGCGCGGCCAGGAACTTCACGAACTCCCACGCCTCTTCGGGGTGCTTGGTCTGGGAGGAGATGGCGAAGCAGCTACCGTCGGCACGGTTGACCGGCTCGCCGAACTTGCCGATGGGCAGGGG
>RFJM01000565.1 GCA_003694905.1 Caldilineae bacterium | reverse complement strand
TACCTCCTCTGTGCCATGATGTGTCCCCAAGTATACCACATTTTCGATTTTTCGGATAGGCTCTAAGCACCCCTGTCCAACGCACCGGCCAGGGCCTGTCTCAGCTCGGACAGGGAAATGATGCCAAGACGGCGCATCAGCAGGAGATAGACGCAGGCAAAGGCCAGGAGTAGCAGCACGCGGGGAAGCAATGCCTGCTCGGCGTAGAAGAGGGGAAGCATCAGGACAAGAGGGGCGTAGATCTGGCCCAGTCGCCGCCAGGGCAGCGGCAGCCAGTCCCGAGCAAGCCGGCCCAAGACCCCGGCGAACGCTGCCAGCCCCACCACCAGGGCCCAGGTCGCGCCGATAGAGTGCAGTCGCAAGATGAGCGGCGTCACAAGCAAGATCATGGTCGATGCACCTGCCATGGCGCCGGCCACCAGGGCGCGGGAATGCCCCAGCGCGGTGGCCGCGTAGCGCCCGATCCACACCGGCGGCTGCAGGAGCAAAGCCAGTGAGAGGGTCAGCATCAGGCCGGCGGCGGGTGTGTAGCCCCGCCCGAAAACGAGCGGAGTGATGGGCTGCGCCAGGAAGGCCACGCCGATGAAACACAATGCCATCGTCAGCGCACTGTAGCGGGTCAGGCCGTCTAGCCAGGCGGCGAGTCGCTCCGCCCGATCGCGGCCGCGCAGGAGGCTGAGAGTCGGCACGAAGGAAGCAAGGGCCTGGGTGTATACGACGGTGAAGAGCATGAAGACATTCAGGGCAAGGCCGAGATGCCCCACGGCGACGGTATCATGGGTCAGGAATTCCAGCAGCACGGGGCCACTCTGGTAGAGCCAGATGATGAACACATTGGCCAGAAAGAAGCGAAGCCCGAACTGCAGGAAGGGCTTGAGCCGGGGCCAGGAAAACGGCCGGGGGCGCAGGTAGGGCCGGGTCCAGTACAATCCCGGCAAGAGGAAAAGGAACTCGGTCGCCAATAGGGCCAGGAGGATGCCGTCGAGTCCGAGAGGGGCGAGGCCCCACAAAAGGGGGGTAAGCAGAATCTGGCGCCAGGAGAGCTCGAAGAGCCATCGCCCAGTCTGGTTGAGAGCAAAGGCGAGGTGATAGGCGGTCCAGGAGAGGAGCCGCAACGCTACGACGAGCCCGAGCAACGCGGCCTGCCAGGGCGAGATCCAGAAGACAAAGCGGGGGAGCAGAAGGGCCAATCCCACCGTGAGCAGCAGGCCCAGGATCAGCCGTAGGACAAAGAGCTGCCAGACGAGCCACACCGTCTGCTGCCGGCCGCGCTCGCCGGCCGTCGACCAGCCCGGCCCAAACCGGCCCATGATGTCGAGTCCGCCCAGGTCTCCCGCCATCTGTACGATCAGGCCCAGGGAGTAGACGAAGGAGAGTTGTCCGAATCGCTCCGGCCCCAGAAGACGAGGGATGAGGAAGGCGAAGCTGAGAGCACCTGCTATCTGGATCAGCTTGTGAAAGCCGAACGTGGTCAGATGTGCAGCGAGCGTGCGCGGGCGCATGTTGGTCGTTTCAGTCGCTCAAGCGCTCGGCATCGCTGATGCGTCCCACGACCAGGAACTCGTCTCCGTCCTGGATGACGGTATCGGCCTGGGGGTTGACGATGATTTCCTCGCCGCGGCGGATGACGAGGACGGTGAGGCCGTACTTGCGGCGCAATTCGGCCTCGGCCAGGGTCTTGCCGAAGTAGCGGGCCGGCGCGCTCATTTCTACTACGGAGACGTCGGGGCTGATCTCGAGATAGTCGACGAAGTCGACAGCGGAGAGACGCCGGGCCAGGCGTACACCCGCCTCGTGCTCGGGGAGAATCACCTCATCGGCTCCCACCTGCAGCAGGATCTCGCGCTGCGTTCTGGTCTGGGCTTTGGCGACGACATGTCGTACGCCCAGCTTGCGCAGAGAAACGGTGGTCAGTACATTGCTCTCGAAATCGGTGCCGATGCACACGATGGCGGTGTCGAACTGATCGGCGCCGATCTCGCGCAGAGCATCGATGTTGGTCGAGTCGAGTTGTGCGATGTGGGGGATGTCGGCGGAGCGCCGTTCGACGGCCCTGTAGTCGATGTCGATGGCCAGGACGTCATGGCCTGCTTCGACCAGGGCTTTGGCCAGGCTGGAGCCGAAGCGCCCTAGTCCGATAACGAGAAACTCGCGGCGTTTGCGTGGGGCAGGTCTTTTGCCAGAGGATTCGGACTTCTTGTTGAACATGGCGGGCTAGGAGAGAGGTCGTTAGCCGAGCACCACCTGCTCGGACGGATAGCGCACATAGGTGGGACGCTCGCGCTGAGCCAGCAGGACCACCAGGGTGAGGGGGCCCAGCCGACCCCAGAACATGGTGAAGGCGATGAGCAGCCGTCCCAGACTGTTAAGTCGCGAGGTCATGCCCAGGGAATAGCCCGTGTTGGAAAAGGCACTGATCACCTCGAATACGATGGCGAGGAACCCGCCGGAGGGATGGGTTGCGAGGAGGACCAGCGCTATAAGAAAACAGAGGACGCTGGACACGGTCATGATGGCGACGGCCTTGGCAATGGTCTCCAGGGGCAGGGTACGGCCGAAGGCCACGGCCTGGGGCAGCCCGCGCACGGTGGATTGCACGGCCACGAGCAGTACTGCCACCGTGCTGATGGTGACGCCGCCGGCCATGGATGCCGGCGCACCACCGATAAACATGGAGAGCATGATGGTGAGTGCAGTGGCGTCGCCCAGTTCAGACAGGGGCACGATGGTGAGCCCGGCCGTGCGTGCAGAGACAACGGTGAACAACGAGCGCCAAAATCGCTCCCACCCTCCCAGCCCGGCGAAGGCTGTGCCCTCGAAGGCAAAGTCGGCCATGACGATGCCCAGCCCCAGGATGTACAAGACCAGCGTGACAACCAGGGTCAGACGAGTGTGGACGGTGAGCCTCCGGTCCCAATAGTAGGTGAGCAGATCGACCCCCACCAGAATGCCCAGCCCGCCGATGATGATGAGCGCCATCATTACCGACAGGGTATAGGCATCGTCTGCATAGCCGAAGAGGACGGTGCCGGTGCCGCTGAAGAGATCGAAACCGGCATTGCAAAAGGCGGAAACGGCATGAAAGAGCGCCAGATAGGCCCCCTGCAGGTCACCCAGACTGGAACGCCAGCGTAGCCATAGGGCCCCTGCTCCCAACAGCTGTACCAGCAAGGTGGCGGCCAGCACGATGAGGGTAAAACGGACGATGCGTGTGCCCTCGAACACGCCCAGAGACTGCTTGATAAGCATGCGGCTGGTGTAGCCCACCCGCCGTCCGATAAGCGTGAAGAGCAGAACGGAAAAGGCGATGAACCCGACACCCCCTATGTCCATAAGCACCAGGACGACGATCTGTCCGAAAAGGGAGAGGTCGACGGCGGGCGTGATCACTACCAGGCCGGTGACGGTGGTGGCGCTGGTGGAGATAAAGAGGGCTTCTTCCCAGGTTAGGGCGCGGTGTGAGCCTGCCCACGGCAGCCGCAGCAAAACCGTGCCCACGAGGATGATCAGGGCAAAACCCAGCACCAGGATGAGGGAGTTGCGGCGTGCCAGAGGGCTATGTTGGGCAAGCTGGCTGGGTGGAAAGGTCTCGACGGTCAAAG
This sequence comes from Caldilineae bacterium, assembly GCA_003694905.1. GTDB lineage: Bacteria > Chloroflexota > Anaerolineae > J102 > J102 > J102. Next base: position 3,612 of record RFJM01000565.1, on the reverse strand, counting down.
CACGGAGCGAGAGAAGTGGAGTTTGATGCTTTCGTCGCTGTAGAAGTCTTCGCTGTAGCCGCTAAAGACAAAACCGTGGGCCAGATAGAAGGCAATGGCGGGGTGATTCCTGGTGCTGAGCATGGTGAGCAGGCTGCGCAGCCGGTGCTCCCGCGCCCATTGCAGGGTGTGTTGGAGCAGAGCGGCACCGATGCCTTTGCGCCTGAACTGGGGGAGGACTACATGGCGATGGATCAGCCCTATGCCGCTTTCGGCATCTGGTATGAGGTGAATGTAGCCCACAATTGTATGCCCCTCACGTGCCGAATAGAGACAGTCGCCCCGCTGCCAGCACTTGAGCAGATTCTCGGGCGGTGGGGGTGTCTGCACGGCCAACTGGCGGGGCAGATGGACGAGCCGAAAGTGGACCTGGATGTCGTTGCCGTCAACATGCAGGCTCATCTGCCACACGTGCTGGGTCGTGTAGCTGGCATCCAGTTGCGCACACTCGTTGAGATCGTGGAGGGTGGGACGGCGGATGTGAAGCACGGGGCAACCCGCGGGGGAGAATCAATCGGGTCGGGTAAAATGGGAGAGGGCCTGGGAGACGTCGTCGCCGCGGCGCAGGAGGTAGGTAGGGATGTTGCTGGCCCAAAGGGCGTCGAGAACGTCTTCGTAGCGAGGAGCAGGGCCGAAGGTGTTGGCGGCGATGAGAATGGCGGTGCTGTTGACGCCGCGACGCCTGAGTTCGCGCAGGGCAGCCACCCAGGTCAGGTCCGTGGAGGGGGTGATGGCGATGACGGAGCTGGCCCGATCCAGGTAGTTGCCTTCGGCGGTGAGAAGCCGGTCGAAGGGGAGAACGCCGGTGGGTTCGAGCACGGCCAGGGTTTCCAGGATCTTGTTGAGCTGGCGCTCGCCGCGGTCGGCCTGGATGATTTCACGATGGTGGGTGTAGGTGATCAGGCCGACGGCGCGGCGTTCGCCGAGATAGCGCCGGGCCAACGAGGCGGCCGCCGTAATCGCGTATTCGATGGTGGCGGGGATGGTCACGATGTCGGACGGGCGCTCGTTCCAAAGCAGAGCGGGGCGCCCGTACTCGTCGGGAGGTGACCAGGGCTGGGCATGATGGTAGGCCGGGTCGAGATCGAGCATGAGCCAGATGTCGCTGGTAGGGTCGAGCTCGAATTCTTTGACGATGAGGCGGCCTGTGCGTGCGGTGGAACGCCAATGAATGCGGTTGAAGCTGTCGCCGGGGACGTAGTCGCGCACTGTGGCCACATTGGTGGTGAGGTAGTGGGTACGGTGCCGGGTGGCCTCGCCGCCGGGGATCTGGCCCTCGGGCAACTTGAAGGCGCTGACATCGACGGTGGCCGGATAGACCAGAATGGTGCCGGTCTGAGGAAGGAAACGCTTGAGCTCGAAGATGCCTAGAGGATCGCCACTGCGGAGGGTGAGGGGACCGAGCCGATAGCGACCGCGGCGGTAGCAGAGGGTCCTCACCACCCAGGTGCGCTTCTTGCGCCCGCCGATGGAGCTGACCACGCGCGAGGGGTGGTGCCCCGGTAGGGTGGAATGGTCGCGGACCTCCAGCCACAGTTTGGGCAGGCGACTCCGGTTAACGACCTGGAATTGCTCTTCTGCAAATTTGCCTACCTGGCTGCGTCGCGCTCGCGTGTAGCGGGTGAGGGCAAGCCAGTTGACGTTGGACCACGCCCACAGCCACGAGCCGACCAGCAGGATGGTGAGCATGTAGAAGACATTGTACATCAGGTCGCGACCCGTGTTTAAGGCCGCGACCAGGCTGAGCAGCCAGATGAGCAGGGCGATCCAGGTTGTCCGACGCACAGGTTCGGTCCTCGTGCAGGGGTGGGACGCGGCTATCGCTGGTTGGCCACGCGCGTGCCCGGCACCGGCACCGATGTGAGGACTTCCTGCACCACCGTTTCCGGGGCTACGTTCTTGATGCGTGCCGAGGGGCTGATGATCAGGCGATGGGCCAGGGTGACCGGGGCCAGGGCTTTGACATCGTCGGGTAGCACGAAATCGCGCCCTTGCAGTGCCGCGTAGGCGCGCGCGGTCTTGAACAATGCCAGGGACCCGCGAGGGCTGGCTCCCAGATAGACGTCTGGGTGCTCGCGGGTGGCAGTGGTGAGGGCCACGATGTACTCTTTGATCTGGTCGTGCATGTAGACGGTCTTGACCGCGGCCTGAGCGGCCTTGAGCTCCTCGGCCGAAACCACCTGCTCCAGGTCCTGGATGGGATGATGTTCGCGCTGGGATTCGAGGATGGCCACCTCGTGTTTGCGCGCGGGGTACCCCAGGTGGATGCGCATGATGAAGCGGTCTACCTGCGCCTCGGGCAGAGGAAAGGTGCCTTCGTACTCAATAGGGTTCTGGGTCGCCAGGACCAGGAAGGGATCCGCCATGGGGTAGGTGACGCCGTCGACGGTAACCTGCCGCTCCTCCATGGCTTCCAGCAAGGCGGCCTGGGTCTTGGGAGTGGCGCGATTGATTTCATCCGCCAGGGTGATCTGGGCGAAAATGGGGCCGGGACGAAACTCGAACTCCTGGGTCTTCTGGTTGTAGACCGACACGCCCGTGACGTCGCTGGGCAGCATGTCGGGCGTGAACTGGATGCGACTGAAGGTGCAGCCAATGGAGCGGGCAATGGAACGGGCAAGCATGGTCTTGCCCAGGCCGGGAACATCCTCGATCAGCAGGTGTCCCTCGCAGAGGAGGGCGATGATGGTTTGTTCGATGGCCTGTCGTTTGCCCAGGATGACCTTCTCGACATTGGCAATGATTTTTTCGACAAGCTCTTGAACTGGCGTGGGGTTTGTCATGTATACTCCCTGGGTAGGATCTGGAAACAGATGGGATTGTACCACAGGAGGTGGGGTTCGTCATGCAGGGATGGGGGAGAGTGCGCGTTTGAACTTGGACGCGGCCGGGGGGTGTGGTGTCCATCCAATCGCCTGCCTGATCCTGTCCAACAATGGTCACCCGCTCCGCAGGACTACTTTCTGGCAAGGGTATGATAACCGTCCTACTATCTTGACAGTCCGGGTTCTTGACCTCTCCTAACCCCTCCCACACCCTCCCCTTCCCTCTCCGCTGCGGAGAAGCAAGGGGAGGGAAGGGGTGGGGATGGGTGAGGTAGGCTGGCGCAGGGCACATCGGACAATGACCAGCCATTCAGGTCTGGCACAAGATTGCTCACGCTCCGCCGTTTGGTCACGTTGGACACGCGTTACCCGGATATTGCCATGGGGTTGCCCGAGGTAGACACAACAGGCCCTCTGCGCATGCGCGCGACCATTCATTCGTTTACTCCCCAAACAAACCACCGGCCGGAGACAACCTCCCCGGCCGGTGTGATGAGCTCAGTTGGGGTGAGCCTCAGATAAGGCCCACCGATTTGCCCGCGGCCTCGAACACGTCCAGTGCGAAATCGATATCCTCGATGGTGTGGGCGGCGGTGACATTGGCCCGCAGTCGGCTGGTGCCGGGAGGCACGGCAGGCGGGAGCACCGGTAGCACAAATACGCCGTGATCCTGACAGTACTTGGTCATCAGCATGGCTTTGTCGTCGTCCCAGGTCATGATGGGTACGATCGGCGTGACACTGACGCC
>RFJM01000564.1 GCA_003694905.1 Caldilineae bacterium | reverse complement strand
TTCCATGATCGAGATCACCGTCATTTGGTAAGTCAGGTTCCCGTTTTGATTCAGCCGGTACCCCTCCAACATCCCTCACGCCAGACCCGATTCCCATTCGTAGGTATAGACCACCACCCACACCGCCCGTTCCAGCACCTCGGCCAGCCGTTTCATCCTGGGCCGCACCTCGCGGTACCAATACCGGGCAGAACCGGCTCGCTCAACATACTCCCTGGTCAACCTCTGAGCCAACTCATCGAAGGCCCGCGCTTCCTCGCCCGTCAAAACATGAACATAATCGCTCCACAGCGGATTGCTCTCATCCACAAACCGATCGGCAAAGCGTTCCACAAAAGCCCGGCGCACCTCGTCGGTTATCTGCCACCACAATGGTCCCTCCACCACCGCCGCCGCCTCGCCGGCTTCATCGGGTACCAGCCACACTTGCCCGCGATGCACGATCAGCCACTTAGCAGTCTGCAATCGCCGGATTCGGGCCTCCCTGGCGGCAGCATCCTCGGTACATTCCAGTTCGTTGCGAGGCACGCACTCATCCCACTGCCCCTTCTCTCGATCCCAGCATAGCACATGCCCCGAGGCAAGAAACAAAACCTCATCGCCGGCCGGCAATTTCAAGCTCCTCTCGCGATACTGTTGGGCCAGCCTTTCCAGATCCCAGCAAAGCGGGCAGGGGAAACAGAGGCCCCTGTCCGTGGCGTTACCCAGCACCAGATAAGTGCGCGTTGCTCGGGCAGGCATGCATCACCCCATGCGGATCGTGGGCAAGCATCTCATCGACAGGATGGGATGCTGCGGGGACAGACAGATCTCACCGCGCCTGGGTGCAGTACGGACTATCCCACCGCACTGCGCAAACCACAGACGGCGGCCCCTCCATTCTATGCTACAATAACCCAAGATGCCATCCTGCCATTGCTTCTTTGCTGCGACCGGCCTGCGCCTCTGATTCATGATCCACCTCATCTACACCGGCGGCACCGTAGGCATGGTACGCCGCGCGGACGGTGCCCTCGAACCTGCCGGCATCGAGGGACTACTGACCCACGTGCCGGAACTGCGTACCTTGGCTGCCTGTGACTACTACACCCTGGAGCCCCCGCGCGACTCCGTCGACATCGGTCCTCCCGACTGGCTGCGCTTAGCCCGGTACATCGGCCGCCGCTATCTAAACTACGACGGCTTTGTCATCCTCCACGGCACCGATACCATGGTCTACACCGCGGCCGCCCTCGCTTTCCTGCTGGAAGGGCTACGCAAGCCCGTCATCCTCACCGGTGCTCAGCTCCCTATCGGCGACATACGCAGCGACGCCCGCAACAACCTCATCACCGCAGTCGAACTGGCTGCCTGCGGCCATCCTCAGACGCGAGAAGTCGCCATCTACTTTCACGACCGGCTGATGCGCGGTACCCGCACCGTCAAGACCTCCATTTCCGCCTTTGATGCCTTTGCCTCACCCGATTGCCCGCCCTTGGCCCAGGTTGGAACCGACATCACTTTCCCGCCCGTGCCTCCTCTTCCGCCCGGCCCCGTCACCCTCACCGTGCATCGGCGGTTGAACAGCAACGTGGCCCTCGTCAAGCTATTTCCCGGCCTCACCCCCGAACTGCTGCAACACCTCGTCGGCGCACCGGTGCAGGGCGTCGTTCTGGAAACCTTCGGCAGCGGCAACATCCCGGCCACTCCAGGGTTGGTGGAAGTACTCGCGACGGCCATTCGCGAGCGCGATCTGCCAGTGGTTGCCATCACCCAGCAACTACAGGGTCGGGTACGGCTGGAGCACTACGCTGCCGGTCGCCGTCTCCTGGAAGCAGGGGTTGTCTCGGGTGGCGACATGACTTCGAGCGCAGCACTCGTCAAACTCATGTACCTTCTCGGCCAGGACATGAGCCCACAGCGCCGCCGCGAGCTGCTGGCTGCCAACCTGCGCGGCGAGCTAAGCGAAGAACCGGCATGAGCACGTCTCCGCTAGCCCTTACTCTTGCCCGGGATATAGAAAGGGACATCTGCTCCGCGAACCGCCTCCTCTCGTTGTACCGGCCACACTTACCTGTACCCTTCTTGACTCCGGGCATCCGTTTCTGATTTCAACCGGCCGTGCAGCCAGCGGGCAGCTTCCTCGACCGCCTCCCCGTCTACATTGGTTCTGATCCCCATCTGCTCCAGCATGTAAACAAGGCCTTCCGTACTGATGTTACCCGGCGCGCCTGGGGCAAAAGGGCAGCCGCCAATGCCACCGACCGAGGCGTCGAATTCCGTCACTCCGGCCTGCAGTGCAGCAAGAGCATTGGCCAGACCAATACCGCGGGTATCGTGAAGATGGATGCCCAGCGGGAAGCCCGGCGGCAAAACCTCTCTTACCTTGCACACCAGTTCTTCCACCTGCAGCGGATGCGCCATGCCCACCGTATCGGCCAGGGTCAGAGAATCGACGCCCGCCTCCACCAACTGTCGCGTCAACCACAACACCCGCTCCACGGGAACGACCCCCTCGTAGGGGCAGCCAAAGGCCGTGGCGATACCCCCGCGAACCCGCAGGCCATGGCCATGAGCCAGTTCCACCAGTTCCGGCACCTGAGCCAGCACCTCTGCCGTGGAGCGGCGCAGGTTGGCCCGACTATGGCCGTCGCTGGCCGAGATCGGCAGGGTGACCTCGTCTACATGCGCGGCGATGGCCCGTTCCAGCCCTCTGCGGTTAGGGACCAACGCGATATAGCGCACGCCAGGCTCGCGCTTAACCCGGGCCATGACCTGGTCGGCATCGGCCAGCAGGGGCACCGCACGGGGGCTGACGAAAGAGGTGGCTTCAATGTGGCGCAGCCCGGCCGCGACCAGCCGCTCGATCAACTCCACCTTCTGTGCTGTGGGCAGGTTCGCGTCCGCGCTCTGCAGGCCATCGCGCGGTCCCACCTCCACGATGGTCACGGCCTCCGGTAGCTGGGCCGGCCACTCAGCCATAGGCTCCTCCCCTTTCCTTCACTGCCAGCAGATAGATTCGGTGGAAAACCAGGTCCATGCGGCCGTCCCTGCCGGCCTGCTCGGCAAAGGCCCGCCGCACGATCGCCCTGAAGGCCTCGATGTAGTCCGCATCGATGGGCACGTCATAGCAGGCCTGATTGAGATAGCCGGCCGTGGCCCCGGAATCGAAGACGCGGAACACATCGGAAGGCGTGTGGCGGCTGTGTACGGTCTCGATGCGGGCCAGGCGCACCCGAAAACCAGCCTGCTCGAAAAGGGCAGCATAAGCTTCGGCCGTCTCCAGAAGAAACCAGGGCTCCTTGAAATGGGCAAAGGTCGCGCCGGTACGGGGATCGGAGCGCACGCGCTCCACGGCGGCCAAGAAAGTGGGGCTATAGACTCGTTTTGCCGGCGCCTGCACGCCCATGCGGCCGCCCAGACGCAAGGCGCGGTAGCAGTTGGCCACCACTCGCCGTGGCTCGGTGAACCACTGAAACACCGAATTGCAGTAGATGACATCGTAGCAGTCACGGTCGTCGAGCCCCTCACCTTTCTTCAGCAGAAAGCGGATGTCGGCGTCGGCGTGGCGCTCTCTGGCCTGGCGGATCATGCCGGGAGAAGCATCCATGCCCACCACGGTGCCGCGCGTCAGCTCCCGAATGCGCCGGGTCAGGTCCCCCACACCGCAACCCAGGTCCAGCACATCCTCGTGTGGCTGGATGGCCAGCAGGTCCAGCAGCCGCTCGCCCGCCGAGCGCTGGACCACCGCTCGCTCGGCATAGTGATCGGCCAGGGTGGAGAAATCGGTGCCGCTCATCGCTCACTCCGCTGCTCAATGCGGGCGGCCACCCAGCTCATCAGGCCGCCACGCTGCAGGATCTCCAGGATAAAAGGGGGAAAGGGCTGTGCCTGAAAGGTGCGGCCCCTCATCTCCACCGTTCCCTGGTTCAGGTTGATGCGGCACACATCACCGTTCCGGGCCACCGCGACTGCCTGCGGGCAGGTGACGGCCGGCAGCCCCAGGTTGATGGCATTGCGGAAGAAGATGCGGGCAAAGCTGGCTGCAATGACGGCCGCGAACCCCGCCCCCATCAACGCCAGCACCGCGTGTTCGCGCGAGGAACCGCCGCCGAAATTCTCGCCCGCGACCAAGACGTCGCCCGGTTGCACCCCCGAGACAAAACCGGGTCGGATCCCCTCCAGACAGTGCGGTCCCAACGCCGCTGGATCTGTCTGCAGACAATAGGGACCCGGTATGATCAGGTCGGTGTTGACATCATCGCCGACGCAGAGAACCCGGCCGGCTATGAGCGTTGCGGAAGCAGATCGCGGCGGAGTGGGAGAAGCTTCAGATCTTGTCATGATCGGGCATCGCGATCTCGCGGGGGTCGGTGATGCGGCCGGTGAGCGCAGACGCAGCTGCTACATAAGGACCGGCAAGATAGATCTGGGCCTCAGGGCTACCCATACGGCCGCGGA
>RFJM01000081.1 GCA_003694905.1 Caldilineae bacterium | reverse complement strand
GGTATGGGTAGGAGTGGGCGTGGGGGTGGGGGTCGGTGTGCGTACGATGACGGGTGCTACATTGACCCGGCTGGGGATGGTGGTATTATCGGCGATGGCGCTGACACTGTTGTAGAAGACGCCGCTGGCGTAGGGGGCCTTGGCGCGGAAGGTGATGGTGACCACCGAGGGTTGGAAAGGACTGTTCTTGTCCAGCCGGGCAACCTCGGTGTATTGGGGATGATGCAGGCCGCCGGCGTAAACCCAGTCCCAGGCCAGCCAGTCCGGCCGCTGCAAAGGGTCGTTGAGCTCGTAGGGCGCCACGCCGATGACCTCCGGCCAGGCTGCCCAGTAGTCACGGAAGGCGCGCTTCATGTAATCGGCGCGATTGCTCTCACCGATGGCGGGATAGCCCTCGAAGGCAAAGACGTTGTTTCCCAGATTATGCCCCGTTTCGGAAATGAACACCCTGACATCCGTGCGGCCATGGGCCGCGATAATGGCGAGTTCTTTGAGATAGGCGTCGATGGTGTTCCAGTCATAAACGGCCGTGCCTTGATGAATGTTGTACTCTGGAGGATGGTTGCCCGGATAGGCGTGAGTGCCCCAAATATCCCACTTCCACAGAGAAGCGGGAACCCGACTGAACATCTGCCGGATAAAATCATCGGGTTTGATGGTAGCACCCGGCGACATGGGGCCGTTGATCACAACAACCCGCGGATCGTTGTAGGCTTTGATGGCATCGTACGTCTGGGAGAGAAAGGTGGCGTATTCGCGCGCATTGGGCTGCAGTCCCCACTCGGTGTCAAGATTGGGCTCATTCCAGATCTGGACGTAGAGCTTGTGGCCGTCCCGTTTGGGCAGACTGGCCACCACCCGCGCCAGAGCCCAGGCAAAGCTCTGGTAGTTCAAGGGGCCATCGGCCGGTGGTTTGTGCCAGTAGGAACCCGCATGCGCGCCGGCCAGACGGATCACCGGTTTCAGCCCCCGGTTGTAGGCTTCAGTGACAAAGTCTTTGTAACACTGGGGGGCTTCCTGCCAACCTGTCTCGATTCCGGGCAAGAGCTGTTTGACCCAACCGCCCCACCCGGTCAACCCCGCGGCCTGGTCCAACTGGCCGATCAGTGTGGCGGTATCGTTACAGGCGTCCTGCACAAAGGTGTTGATGCCGAAGTAGCTGTCTCCCCGCCGTGGCGGCACCGTTAATCCCGTCCAGGTGAGGGTACGGCCGCTTACGGCAGGGTTGGCCGAGGAAATCAGGAGGCTGTTGTAATAGACACGGCTACTCCCGCGCACGTAGCTGAACCCTTCCGGGAGTGTATCCCAAACCTTCACGCCGGTGGCGGCCACATCGCCGTTGTTGCTGAGGGTGATGGTGTAAGTGACCTGTTCGTAGGGCTTGACCCAGGCCGGCGATGCGAACTTGCCCAGCGTCACCACGGGATAGGGCAGGCGAGTACCCAGTGGTATGCTGTCGCCGCCGTCAATGGGGTCACCGAAGCCCGGCTCTGGTGCAAGGAGCCAGGGCAGAACGAGTAGCAAGACGAAGAGGAAGAGGCGGCGGGGCATGCGCAGTTGGGCGAGATGGTTTCAAGTAGAGTAAGGTGGTCTGGCAAGGATTGTACACCACGGTGACGTCGCTTCAAATCCTCTGCGACTGCGGGCTAACCCACTGAAAGCGGAGTACGCACACCGCCAGAAAAGGTTCCCCTGTTCCACTCATTGGCCCATGTCGGACGGCAATATGTGCTGACCGGAGGTCGGCCCTTTGCAGGCCTGCGGCCAGAGGACGGCCTACGCCGTCCCGAAAACTGGCCGACGCAGGTCGGCCTCTGGCGTCGCCTACGCGGACCGGCTTTCAGCCGGTCACGACTGCTGACCGGAAGTCAGCCTCTGGTAGGACGGACTTTCCAGTCTGCCTGGGCAGGGCTCGAAAGCCTGTCGCCGGCCTGCTACCTAACCCAACTGTTTCCCAGCCGCCTTTCCTCTTTGTCCGGATGGCCATTGCTGGTGTAAACTCTATACTTAGCAGGTGCAACAACTGTACACACCGCCGCCCACCGCCGCACATCTGAGGAGGTCGTCGATGCAGCGCAGAATCCTCTGTCTCTTCGTCTTGGCCCTGCTAACCACGTTGCTGGTTGTTGAGCGCGCAGCACGCGGCAGCGAGGCGGCAACCCTGGTCCCGAATACGGTAGCCACCCTTACACCGGTGGCCGATGCCTATGTGGATGAAACCCAACCCACTCAAAACTACGGTGGCGCCTCATCTCTGCTGGTTCGCAATGTCATTCGTACGGACTGGCAGGCTTATGCCTACCTGAGCTTCGATCTCTCTTCCCTACCGGCCAATGCCATTGTCGACAGGGCGGTGCTCGAACTCACCCTGGCGTCGGGCACGGGTGACCGTCCTGTGACCGTCACGACCTATCGCGTCGTGGATCCGTGGGACGAGTCCGGCGTCATCTGGTACAACCGGCCCAGGCTGGACGTGCCCACCACCCAAAACGGAGCGATCGGCACCACACCCCGTGTCATCTATCAGTGGGACCTAACCGAGTTGACCTCACTTTGGGTCGAAGGGCGCATACCCAACTATGGCGTGGGTCTGGTTCTAGATCCCACGGCCAACGCCGATCGCACATTCTTCAGCCGCGAGTCGGCCTACAACCCTCGTCTACTCGTCGACTACCACATTCCCGCCACATCCACACCAACGCCCACACGCACGCCCACTTCCACGCTAACTCCCACTCACACACCCACCTTCACCCCGACCCATACGCTTACCCCAACTTCTACACACACGCCTACCCCAACCAGGACACCCACCCCGACCTCGACTGAAACCCCCACTCCCACTCATACACCTACCTCCACCCCGACTTCGACACCGTCATACACACCCACTCCGAGCAGAACACCTTCCCCGACGCCAACGCATACATCGACTCCGACCAAAACCGCCACCCCCACCGCCACTCCCTCACACACACCTACCCCGACTCGCACACCGACGCGGACCCCGACAAGAACCCCCACGCGTACCAGCACGCCCAGCCCGACATCCACTGCGAGCCCGACCACCAGCCCCACAAGCACACCAACGCATACCCACACTCCGACCCGCACCGCCACTCCAACCATTGTCTACACCGCGACCTTTACTCCAACCACACCCCCGACATCTACTCCCACCCCCACGCGCTCACCAACCCCAACGCCGACGCAGAGCGTCTGTGTGGCCGGAACACCCGGCCCGCAGCCCGTCACCCATCTCGTCAACCGCGTGGAAGATGACCTCAAGCCGGGCAGCCTGCGTTGCGCGCTGCTGGTGGCGCATTCTGGCGACACCATCCGCTTCGATCCGGCCGTGTTCCAGCCCGACGCGCCCGGCGTCATCTACCTGCAACAGGCACTGCCGGCGATTCATCAGGGACATATCACCCTCGATGGGATGGGCGCAGGCGTCATCCTGGACGGCTCTCAACTACCCTCGGGCAGTGACATTCCCGGCCTGACCCTGACCTCTGTATTCAACCAGGTACGCGGGCTGACCATCCGCCATATGCCGGGGGACGGTATCCGGGTACTGGCTGCCCGTAATTTCATCGGAGCATCGGGCGCTCTCTACGGAAGCCGTGGCGTGCGGCCGGCCACACCACCGCTGACGCCGGCCAACGTCATCGTGGGCAACGGCGGCAACGGCATCACCGTGCAGGCGAGTCAGGTGGTGATCCAGGGCAACTACATCGGCATCGAAGCGGACGGCGACACCGAGGCCGGTAACCAGGGTGACGGCATACGCGTGCTGGCGGGTCTGGAGGTCCGTATCGGCGGTGATGTCCCTGGCCAGGGCAATCTCATCGGCGGCAATCTCCTGGCGGGGGTACATCTGCTCGGGGCCGAAGTGAGCAAGGCGATTATCGTCGGCAACTACATCGGCCTCAACGTCATGGGCGAAGCCGCGCGGCCCAACCGTAGCGACGGTGTGGCGTTGACGGCAGGTGCCCACGACAATCATGTTACAGGCAATCTCATAGGGGGCAACCGCGGCGCGGGTGTTCGCATCGCGGGCGCGGGCACCGAAGGCAACGAAATCCTGGGCAATGTCGTCGGCCTTAGCGCAAGCTGGGGCACGATGCTGGGAAACACGACGGGAATCCTCATCGAGAACGGTGCTGCCCGCAATCAGATCGGCCGGCCGGGCGCGGCCAATCGCAATATCATCGTGGGCAACGATGGAGCCGGCATCATCATCCATCACGCCAGCAGTAACGTCGTGGAACACAACCTGATCGGCCGCAGCGGTCAGGGGCCGCGCGTTCCTGAGGGTTCGGGCATCCTGGTGACGAGAGGCTCGTTCGACAACATCATCGGTAGTCTCGATGACGTCGGCAACTTCATCTTCGACAATCGCCTCCACGGCATCGAAGTCAGGAACAGCCGCACCACCCTCATCGTCGGCAATCGCATCGGTCTGATGCCCGGCGACGCGGCAGCAGGCAATCACGGCGATGGCGTTTACATCTACGGCGACGCGGACGACAATCAGGTAGGTTCGGCCGGCGCCGCGCGGGTCAATGT
>RFJM01000563.1 GCA_003694905.1 Caldilineae bacterium | reverse complement strand
GGCGGACGTAGGGTCGGATGCGCCGCTCGGCCTCGAGGATGAGGGTCTCGAAGTCGGTCATGTGGGAGATGGATGAATCAGGTGAGGCTGCGGATGAGGTCATGGATGCGGTCCAGTGCGGGCAGGAGGTAGTCGCGAGGAAGACCGTAACTGATGCGTACGAAGTGGTCCATGCCGAAATGGTCTCCGGGAACGATAAGTACGCTCTTCTCTGTGCGCAGGCGGTCGGCCAGTTCGCTGGAGTTGATGTCCAGGTGATAGCGCACAAAAGCGATGGCAGCGGCATCCGGGGGGATGATGGAGAATACGCCGGGATGCTCGTTCATCCAGGATTCGAGAAGGGGATAGCCCTGCCGGATGTAACGACGTGTACGCTGCAAGAGCCAGGGCCGAATACGGGGCGATAGGGCCATGGCGGCAACGATGTTGTCGAGTTTGCCTGCACTGATGGTGACGTATTCGTGCCGCGCCCAAATGTCATCGATAAGCGGGGCAGGGGCGACGACCCAACCAACGCGCAGGCCGGGCATGCCGTACGCTTTGCTCATGCTGCCAATGGCGATGACTTTCGGGTAGCGGCCGTAGAAGGAGGGGGTTTGTTGTTCGGCCACTCGCTCCGCGCCACTGTATACCTCGTCGGCCAGGATCCACGCGCCTACGCTCTCGGCGATCTCGATGATGCCCTGCATCTCGGGCTCGGTGAGAGCGTGGCCGGTGGGGTTGTTGGGATGGCAGACGGCGATGAGTCGGGTGTTGGGAGTGACGACGTGGGCCAATTCGTCGAGGTCGGGGGCCCAGTCACGGTCTTCGCGGAGGTGAAAGGTCTTGACCCGGAAGTTTTGGTTGATGGCGACGCCCCAGATCTGCATGTAGTTGGGCAGCATGATGACGATCTCGTCGCCCTCGCTCAGGAGGGTATTGACGGAGATGTAGTTGGCTTCGATTGCCCCGACGGTGACCAGGACGTTGGCGGGCGTGGCGCCATCATAGAGGGCGGCGATGTTCTGGCGCAGGCGGGGTATGCCGTTGACATGGGGATAGTTGAAATCGCTCGCCAGCAACTCTTCCATGAGCTCGGGAGCTTGGTCGAGAAGTTCCTGTACGCGCAGGGGATGGACCCCGCTTTCGGACAGGTTGTATTCCACATCCTGTTCGAAGCGGGACATCATCCGTTCCATCAGGAAAGGTTGGAAAGGCTGTTTCATTTTGGTTTTCAGAAGAAGGGTATGACGAAAGGATGCGGTGGGGTCGTCCGATTTCCCACGAGAGAATAGCATGATACAATCGAGGAGCAGTATAGGCCAGGCAGGAAGGAAGCGCAATTGCGTGCCTGCCGCACACGGCCGCATTCTGGTCACGTTTTGCTCGTCCGGTATTATGTCTCTTTCGCTTTTTTCAAGTTACCGCCAGCGGCAGCTGGAAGCGCTGCTGGAGATCAGCCGCGCTCTTACATCCCGCCTGGATTTACCCTCTCTGCTACGGACGATTCTCAGCTATGCTGCGGAGATCGTTGGAGGCGAGGTGGGGTATATCGCGCTGACGACGCCGCAAGGGCAGTTGCGGCTGGCTACGGGCTACGGTCTGCCCTCAAAGGTGTACAATGCGCTGGCACCGTATCTGGCACAGCGCAAGGCGGATGGAGATTTCTGGAATGAAGCAGAGCTGAGACGACATCTGGGTATCGTGCGCGAGGCCAGCAGGCTGCCGCTGGAACAGGTCATCGCGCTGCCGCTGGTGATCGAGGATGAAGAGGTGGTTGGAGGCATTTTTCTGTTCCGGTCGGGGCCTGCAGCATTTACGGCCGGGGACCGCTCGCTGCTGCGCGATTTTGCAGACCAGGCGGCCATTGCCGTGCGCAATGCCCGACAGATGGAGCAGTTGCGGGCAGAGAAGGCTCGTGTGGAAGCCATCATCGAGAATAGTCCCAACGGTGTGATGATCCTGGACCCGAATCTGAAGGTGCTTATCGTCAATCGTGCCTTTTCGAAGTTGACGGGGGTATCGCCGCAGGCGGCCCGGGGCAGGCCGTGCTCGGAAGTGCTGAAGCTGGAGAATACGACGGGAGACCATCTGTGTTTGAGCGCGGCACCGCCACCCCCGACGAGTGTCTGGTACGGCGAAGGAGATATCGTGCGGCCGGGTTACAAGCGTGTCACGGTGGGGATCAATTATTATCCACTGTTCGACCGCAATGGGCATCTGCTCAATGTGATTGCCACCCTGACAGATATCACCCGGTTTCGCGAGGCTGAGGAGTTGAAGTCTACCTTTATCTCTGTGATCTCGCACGAACTGAAGACCCCGGTGAGTCTGATCAAAGGCTATGCCAGTACGCTAACACGCCAAGATGCCAACTGGAGCCCGGAAATGGTGAATGAAATCGGCCGGGTGATCGAGGAGGAGAGCGACCGCCTGAATCACCTCATCAATAATCTTCTGGACGCGTCCCGGATCCAGGCCGGCGCGCTCGAGCTGGACATAGACGATGTTTCGCTGGCGCACGTGGCGCGCACGGCCAGCGAACGGTTTCAAACTCAGACGGAAGCGCACCAGATCGAATTCGATTTCCCTCCAGATCTCCCCCTGGTGCGCGCGGATGAACGCCGCATCCGACAGGTGTTCGATAATCTGATCAGCAATGCCATCAAGTATTCGCCGGAAGGCGGGGTGATCCGGGTAGGCGCCTGGGCCGAAGAAGACAGGGTGGTGGCTTATGTTGCGGACCAGGGAGTGGGGATTCCGCTGGATGAGCAGGATTCGGTGTTCGACCGTTTCTATCGGGTGGATTCGAGTCTGCGCCGTAGCACGCAGGGCGTGGGGCTCGGGCTGTTTCTGGTGAAGGCCATCGTAGAGGCGCATGGGGGCGAGGTGTGGCTGCGCAGCCAACCGCAGAAAGGGACAACATTTTTCTTTGCTCTGCCCCGGGCCGAGTGAGGCCGCGGCATGGGCCGGCGCCCGCCCGCCGACTTCGTCGGCGGTGCCCCGCCGCTGCGCCCGACAACCTTGCGATGCGCGGCCGAGCATG
>RFJM01000562.1 GCA_003694905.1 Caldilineae bacterium | reverse complement strand
TTTCTCGGCCGCGCTTGCGCCGGACGCGCCCGATCCGCAGGGAACGTGCCAGGCCCGGCTGCTGGACGCGAGCGACGCTACGCTCTATGAGCACGCCTTCACCCCAATCCAGGGGATGGCGGAAGGCTCGCAAGAAAACGCGTGGCAATCCTTCCAGCTTCTGCTGCCGGATTCGCCGCAGATGAAGCGGTTGGTTATCGCCTGCAACGGGACGGAGGTCATCTCTCGCGCGGCCAGCGCCCATGCGCCACAGGTCACCCTGCTCAGCCCGAACGGCGGCGAAACCTGGGGAGAGGGAACTCAAACCGTGCGCTGGCAGGCCAGTGACGCGGACGGCGACGATCTCACCTTCCTGCTCCAATACAGCCTGGACAACGGCGCCACCTGGACTTCCTTGGCGACCGGACTCACCGGCGACAGCTATGAGGTGGACTCCGGTCTCATCCCCGGCAGCGACAGCGTCCTCTTCAAGGTGATCGCCAGCGACGGCATGCTCTCGGCCGAGGATGTCAGCGACGCGCCTATGACCATCGCGCGCCACGCGCCCACGGTCCGCATTCTATCACCGACCGACGGCCGCTGGTATACGCCCGGACAGACCGCGGTGTTCGACGGCGAGGCCTTGGACCTGGAGGACGAGAACCTGCCCGATGACGCCTATCACTGGACTTCCGACCTGGACGGCGACCTGGGCGACGGCCCCTCCATCGCGGTCGATAACCTCAGCCCCGGCTATCACACCATCACCCTCACCGTCACCGACAGCGACGGCATGAGCGGCAGCGCCTCGATTCAGGTCTTCGTCGGCAACGAACTGCCTTTGCGGAGCTACATGCCTTTCGTGACCGCGCCGTAGTGGCGGCATGAAGAGGCACCACCGCCGCCGTCCCCACAGTTCCGGGAACGTACGCCATGCTGCGGGTTCTCCGCTTTCTCTTCTCGACCGTGCTGCTGATCCTCGCGGGCTGCATGCCGAGCACCCCCGGCCCGTCGCCCGCGCCCGAGCAAACGGCTACACCGACCCCGCTGTCCATTCCCACAGCCATCACACCGGCGGCCACGACAACGCCCGCCCTCCCCTCGCTCGGCCCGGCAACGCTGCCGCAAATGCAGCAGCTTGCCCGCCGGAGGTTCGACTCCATCGTACCACCCGGCGACCTGGCCTGGACCGGCGACGGCGCCTATCTTGTGCTGCCCCTTCTCTTCTCCGCCGAAGAGTCACCCCTCTTGTATTGGCTTGAGGTACCCGCACTGATAGAAGTCCCGCCCCCCATCGAAATCCGCGGCAGTCATCTGGCATTCAGCGGCGACGGCCAAATGCTGGCCGTCTCAGACAGCAGCTTGGGCGAGGACAGGGTGGAGATCCGGCGGAGTGCCGACGGCCAGGTGCAACAGTCCGGCGAAGGCTTCTTCTACGGCATCCATGCCCTGGCTTTCAGCCCCGACGGTCGTCTGCTGGCCATGGCCAACGGCAACGCCCGCGCGCGACTGCTCGATGTGTCGAGCGGTCTCATTGCACAGGAGCTGCCTCTTCCCTATCAGGGCAGTCATCCACCCTTGTTGCAAGATGTGGCCTTCAGTCCGGATGGCGGGCTGGTCGCGGGGGCGGCGTACGGCGGAGTTGTGCAAGTGTGGCGCGTGGCCGACGGCACCGCAGTCGCCAGAGTCGTCACCGATCTGACCCAGCCCAACGCCGTCCTCTTTCTCGATTCCGACCGCTTTGTCACAAACGGGTATCGCCGGCTCAGCGTTTGGCGGTCCGACGGTTCGGTACTGCGAGAAGTGCGAGCCCCCGACTCGCCGATCGATATTGCTCTCCACCCCGAGGCGCAGCTACTGGTCGCGGTCACACCCGCGCAGATCATCTTCTTCGATGCCGAAACCCTGGCGGTGCTCGAGAGCAGGCCGAACCCCGGCGATGCCTACCTGGCCCGCTTCAGCCCGGACGGCTCACGCCTGGCCCTGCTCGGCCGGGACACCCTGTGGCTATGGGGACTGCAGACCGTCCCGTAGTCGCGGGCGCAGACAGGCCCGCGGCATGCTAGCCTGCAGGCCGGCACTCCAGACGTGGGACGCGGGCCAGAATGGCGCTGACAACCTCGTAGTTGATGGTGCCCAGTCGTGCCGCCACTTCCTCTGCGGTGATGCACTCCTCTCCCTGCATGCCGATGAGCACGACCTCGTCGCCGGGCCTCACGTTGGGGATAGGTGTCACATCCAGCGCAGATTGATCCATGCTCA
This sequence comes from Caldilineae bacterium, assembly GCA_003694905.1. GTDB lineage: Bacteria > Chloroflexota > Anaerolineae > J102 > J102 > J102. Next base: position 12,384 of record RFJM01000562.1, on the reverse strand, counting down.
CACGGCCCACCAGGCGGGCGCGGCGCCCGTGCACCAACACCTCGCCCCAATTGCCGGGTGCACGGCGGAAACCGTCGGCATAGCCAACCGGTATGATGGCGATCTGCTCCTGCCCCTGGGTACGATAGGTAAGTCCATACCCCACAGTCGAGCCCGGGGGCAGCGTCTTGACCTGCGCGATGGTCGTTTTCCAGGTCAGGGCCGGTCGGAAGTCGCGGGGCAGGGGGACGGCGGGGGAGGGCGCCAGGCCGTAGAGGCCAATGCCCAGTCGCACCGCGTCGTAGTGGGCATCGGGGCGGGTAAGGAGGGTGGCGGTGTTGGCCGCGTGGACCAGGGGTGGGCGCAGCCCCAACGCTTCCAATTCGCCCAGCAGCCGACGAAAGCGCCCGAGCTGCAGATCGGTATGGGGGTTGTTGGGCTCGTCGGCAACGGCCATGTGGGTGAACAGTCCTGCCACCCGCACGTGCGAAAGGGCCTGCAGCCGCCGGAGAAAGGCCGGCACCGCCTCCGGCAACAACCCCAGCCGCCCCATGCCCGTGTCGACTTTGACATGCACCTGGGCGATCTTCTGCTCGGACATGGCCACCTCTTGCAGGGCCTGGACTACGTCATCGTCGTAGACGGTAAGCTGGATCTGGTGAGCCAGGGCCAGGCCCAGATGGTGGGGCGGCGTGTAGCCCAGGATGAGCACGGGCAGGGTGATGCCGATCTCGCGCAGGGCAATCGCCTCGGAGAGACAGGCCACGGCAAGCATGTCGGCACCGCCGCGGGCTACAGCAGGTGCGACGATGTCCACGCCGTGGCCGTAGGCGTTGGCTTTGATCACGGCGATGAGCTTCACGCCGGGCTGCAAGCGGCGGCGTGCGGCCTGCAGGTTGTCTTCGATGGCGCGGGTATCGATCTCAATCCAGGTGGGACGTGGGGCTTGGATCATGGCCGCAAATGCAAAGCCCGGTCGGGCCAGGATGATGTGGAATCAGGTTTTTTCGATCTCTTCCAGGTAGTCTACACAGGCGATGTCTTCCGGGTCTTCACCCAGAGGTGTTTCAAACCAGGCATCGAGGATCTCGCCGGCCAGGGGCTCGCTGGTAAGGCGCAGGCTTAGGGCCAGGATATTGGCGCGATTCCAGAGGCGGGCACCTTTGGCGGTCTGGGAATCCAGGCAGAGGGCGGCGCGGATGCCGGGTACCTTGTTGGCGGCGATGGACACACCCGTACCCGTCCAGCAGCAGACAATGCCTTCGTCGGCTTCCCCGTTGCGTACGGCCAGCGCCACCCGATGCGCGACGCGCGGCCACAGGTTGGCGGGATCGTCCGCGGCTGCACCGGGGCGAAGAGGTCCGAAAAGCAGCAATTCGTGACCGCGTCGCCTGAGGTCTTCGATCAGGAAATCGGTGAGATGGTTGCGTTCGTCTGCGCCGAGGGCGATACGCATGATGGCAAACCTCCACGGATCAGGTCAGGGCAAAGGGATGGTCAGAAGCCGCAACTCCAGGCCGACATCGTCGAAAAGCACGCAGCGGGGATGAAGGCCATCTCGCGGCACGCCCGCCGACCCCACGCCAACCAGGGTTAGGGTATCGGGCTCCAGCCGAATCGTGGTATCGGTGATACGTCGCAATCGGTTGTCGGCACCAAGCTGCTGTACGGCCTGAACATGGGTGTGACCATGGAAGGCCACGGTGAGCTTGCGCTGGGCCAGTTCGGCAAAGGCCGCCCAGATCGCCTTTTCGTCGTGTAGCAGGCTGGGAAAGAGCTGGGTCCAGCGCAGGCGGTGCTGACGCATGTAGCTGCGCGTGGCCTCCAGGGTGTTACATTCCTGCGGGAATATGGGGGTGGCGTGAGCCGCGAGCCAGTTGCTGCCGGCAATGAACGGGGGCCAGGCCGCGACTTCGGGCTGTCGCTCGTGCGGGAAGCGAGGCAGACTGCTCACCTCCCAGTTGCCGAAGACGTGGCGCACGGGCAGGCCGTCCAGCAACGCCAGAGGCTCGACGCCCAGATCGCCGAGTTGCAGATAACCATCCACAGAATAGGAACGCAGATACCTCAGGATGTGTTCCAGCGCTCTTGTGTTGCCGTGTACGTCGGAGAAGATGGCGTAGAGGGTCATGATGTGTGGAAGCCAGCCAGGCCGGCGGGATGGGAATGGTTAGAGTGTACGCGGCCGGATGCGATGAGGCAAGAAAGGGGTAAGGTGGAGGTCTCGGCTGTCCAAGCGAGGCGGCGAACTACCTTCCCGCCATTCGGGCCGCGCGGGGCCGAAGACCGTAGCTCTCTGGTCGGCGGTGATACAGTGTTACGAAGTCCTCCGTTTCTTGGAAACAGACGGGGTCATATGGTACAAGAGGGAGGATAGAGTTTTGGGGCTACCCCTCTACACCGAGCCCGACATCCCATCCCTCACAGCAAGCAACTTCTTGGAGCAAAGCCCATGTCAATTCGGTTTGGTACCGACGGCTGGCGTGCCGTTATCAGCGAGGAGTTTACATTCAGCAATGTCCGCCATGTCGCCCAGGCCATCGCCGACGTGACCCTCGAGGACGCAGACGGGGAGTCGCCTCTGTTCGTCGTAGGATATGATACCCGTTTTCTCTCTGACCGCTATGCAGCCGCGGTGGCGGAAGTGCTGGCAGCGAACGGTATTCGTGTGCAGTTGTGCCGGCAGTTCGCGCCGACGCCCGCGGTCTCCTATGCGGTCGTGGCTGCGGATGCCGACGGCGGTGTGATGCTGACGGCCAGCCACAATCCACCCCGCTACAACGGCATCAAGCTTAAGGCCGCCTTTGGTGGGGGCGCTCTGCCCGCTCAAACACGTAACGTGGAGACCCGCTTGCAAGAGAACCTCAGGGATGGCCGCGAACCCCTCGTCCTCGAACTCGAACAGGCACGTCGCCGGGGGCTGGTGGAGGACCTGGATCCCTATCCCGCCTATGCCGCCCATGTGCGCCGGCTGGTCGACTTCGACGCCATAGCTCGCGGTGGGCTCAAAGTCGCGGTGGACGCCATGTACGGTGCGGGGATGGGTTACACCGATCGCTTGTTGCGGGAAGCCGGTCTGGAACCCATGATCCTGCACCATGAGCTGAATCCCGGCTTCGGCGGCCTGCATCCCGAACCCATCGAGCGGCATCTACACCGGTTGATCGAGGAGGTACGCGAGAAGGGGCTCGATCTGGGGCTGGCGACCGACGGCGACGCCGACCGCATCGGTGCCGTCGGGCCCTCGGGCCGATTCATCGACCCCCACTGCATCATGACCCTGTTGCTGGAATACCTCCTGCAGCAGGGGCACCGCGGAGCCGTGGTGAAGACGGTGAGCACAACCCAGATGCTCAACCTGCTGGCGGACGAGAACGATCTGCCGGTATTCGAGACGCCGGTAGGGTTCAATCACATTTCTGAACTGATGCTTCAGGAAGATGTCCTCATCGGTGGTGAAGAGTCGGGCGGCATCTCCGTCAAGGGGCATATTCCCGAAGGCGATGGTATTCTCATGAGTCTGCTGGTCACCGAGTTGGTGAGCAAACAGGGGGGTGATGTCGAAGCGCTGTTGCGCGGCATTATGGATCGCATCGGCCACTTTGCCTACGCCCGCCACGATTTCAGGGTTCGAGCCTTCTCCAAAGCCGAACTGGTGGCGAGTTTGATCGCCGCGCCACCCTCCGAGCTGGCGGGCCGGCAGGTCAACGAGCTGAACGCCAGCGATGGCGTCAAGTACATCCTGGCCGATAACAGCTGGCTGCTCATCCGGCCCTCGGGCACTGAACCGGTACTGCGTGTGTATGCCGAAGCGCGAGACGCACAGACCGTACAGGAACTTCTTAGCGCGGGCGCGAAACTCGTCCAATCTGTGTTGAAGGTCCCGGTATAGAGGCCAGGGACAAAGCTCCGACCCGACCATGACTGCTCGACAGTGCGCCTCGAGCTGAATGTTGCCGCTTATCCGCCTGCAAAACGTCGCTTTCAAGTGGATTTGCCCGAAATCGAGCATGATCTCGAGCGACCGGTATTGATTTCCCGCAGATGGTATTGTAGAATATATTACACCGCTACCGGATCAAGCGCCGCGCGTTCCGGCCGCAATGTGCTCCCATCTTCGGCTGGCCTACCGGCAGCCAGGCAGAGCTACCGGTGGGCGCTGTCCTGGCCGGATGAAGCGGCGCCGTGACCTGGAAGCCCGCCCATTTCCACATCCCTGAGCAGAAGGAGCAGGCCCCAATGGAAGTCATTAAGGTCTCGGCCCGTTCGCGTTCCACTGCAGTGGCGGGTGCGATTGCTGGGGTCATTCGCGAGAATGGTTACGCCGAAGTGCAGGCCATCGGCGCCAGCGCAGTCAATCAAGCAGTGAAAGCTATTGCCATCGCCCGCGGCTATCTCCAGGAGGACGAGATCTACATCGCCAGCCTGCCGGTCTTCACCGAGGTCGACATCCAGGGACTGGAGAGAACCGCGGTGAAGCTGGTGGTTTGGGCTGTCGGAGAGGAGCTACTGCCGACGCAGCTACGTGCCTTGCTCACGCCGGAAACAGAATCCTTGAGCGGTGCCTGAGTCCGAGCGAGCGCAGGGGTATTGCGGTACGGTTACCGAGATATGGTCGCGTCTCGAAAACTGCGAACGGCTCTGCGCCAGCGGTCGTCTTGTTGGCCCGGGACAAAAGGCAGATACAGGGTAATCCGATCCAGCAATCCCTCATAGCGGTCACGAAGCATGGGGCCCAGTTCGTCCCAGCTACCCTGAACGGCGAAAGTATTCACCATTTCGTCCGGGACGAGTTCGGGCATCTCGTCCCATCGCTGGCGGATGGCCAGTCTACCCAGGCGTTCGCTCAGATCCCCCCAGCCGTGCATCTCCAGCACCGGGCGGTAGGATGGCGTCGAAGCATAGAAGCTCAGCTGCTCGCGCACAAGCCGCCGTGCTTGCGCGCGCTCTGCTTCCGTATCCCCCAGCACCGCGAAGACGGTGGCGCTGAAGCTGATGTCCGCCAATTGCCGGCCTGTTTTGCTCGCGCCGGCTGCCACCCAGGGCCGGATGCGTTCGCGCAAGTAGCGGGGCGTATGGAAGGGGTGCACGTGAAAGCCCTGACAGAGCTCGCCGGCCAGTTCACACAACCTGCGATTGACACCCGCGATATAGATGGGGATGTCCGGATGGGCAATGGGGCCGGGATTGAAGAATGGTGACATCAGAGTCAGCTTGTAGAACCGGCCGCGGAAGTTCAGGCGTTCTCCCTGCTGCCACACCTGCCAGATGTGGCGAAGGGCCTGGATGTATTCGCGCAAGCGGGCGGCGGGCTCGCTCCAGGGCATGGCGAAGCGGCGCTCGATGTGGGGCTTGATCTGGGTTCCCAGCCCCAGGATGAAGCGGCCCTCGCTGTAGCGGGCCAGGTCCCAGGCCACATAGGCGGTGTGCATGGGGCTGCGGGCAAAGGCCACGGCAATCGCCGTGCCCACCTGGATGGTCCGGGTGGCCTGCGCGGCCAAAGCCAGTTGTACGAAAGGATCGTGTTTTGTCTCGGGTGCCCACAGGCAGGCAAAACCCATCTCCTCCGCGGCACGCGCCGTCTCGATGACGCCCTGCGCTTCATCTTGATTCAGAACTGCGTCCAACAGCATGGGGAAAACCCTGTGGATAATCTGGGGACAGTGTGGATAACCGGGGAGATCTGTGGAAAAACGCGGGTGCAGCAGCTACTGCGCTACGGGCACATCGACGAATAGCCAGGGCAGTCCGAATTCCTGTTCCAGGTGACGCGCCAGGGCCTGGACGCCGAGAGTCTCGGTGGCGTAGTGCCCACCGTAGATGACGTTCATCCCCAACTCCTCCGGCATGTGCACCATGGTGTAGTCGGTCTCGCCGGTCACCAGCGTGTCGCAGCCCCGGCTCTGGGCTTCCTCCAGGCTGCGAATGGCGCTGCCCGAGCATACTGCCACCCTCCGGACCTCTTTCGGGCCAAAGGAATCGACCCGCAAGGGAGGCTGCAGTCCCCGGCTAAAACGCCGAACCAGCTCGTCGAAGGTCGTAGCCGAGCGGGGCTCGGCGATCAGGCCCACGTCGGTGCCTTTGTAGTTGTAGTAGGTCTCGCACGGCGCCAGATCTAACAGCCGGCATAGTTCCGCGTTGTTACCCAGTTCCGGATGGGCATCGAGGGCCAGATGGGCAGCGTAGAGGTTCAGGTCCGCCTGCACAAAACGACGTACCTTGCGCCCAAAGGCACCGGCGATGCGCTTGGGCGGTCCCCAGAAGATGCCGTGGTGCACGATGAGCATGTCGGCGCCCGCGGCCAAGGCGCCGTCGATGGCCGCGTGCGCGGCATCCACGCTCACTGCCAGCCGTCCTATCTCTTCGCTTCCCTCGATCTGCAGACCCTGCGGCCCGTAGTCCGTGATCTCGTCGATGTGTAGAAGTTCGTTCAGATATTTGACTAGAATGTCGCGTTGCATGGCAAGACCTCGGCCGGCTGGTATCCTCTACTCGTAGGCATCATCAAGAGCCTCACCCATCTGATAGTCGTCAAAGTTCACCGCCGTTGGCGGCGCACCGCCCACGTCAATTACGAACGGCAGCACCTGGATGTCGTAATATTTTTCAGGTGACTCGGTGACGGCGGTCATGACCGCATCCGCTCTCGTGTCCAAGGAGCCAACATATTGCATCAGGGGAATGCCGAGAAGATAATTTAGTTGGTCTTCGAGAAAGCGCAGGAGATCCTCCTCGGCCGGAAGAAAGGGGATGAGAATCGGCACTGGTCTGAGGATTTTGTCAAACGATATGTCGGGATAGAACTGCTTGACAAGCCTGCCCAGGGCTTTCTTGGCCGTGAGTAGGAGTACATGGCGGTTTAGGAGGATAGGTGGCATCCAAGAAAGCGAAAACTCAAGCTCAAGTATGTCATTGGCCTCCTCCAGGTCGAATTCCTCAGGATCGAATTCCTCCCCGATCCACTCGCGAAAGTGTTCATGCTCAGGATGGGAGGGATCCGCCAGTGCCTTCAACATCAGCTCGTAGCCGGGAGGCCCTCCGCAGTCCTCGGGTGGACAGGCGCGTTTGCCGGCAATGCAAGTCGGATAGTTCTCATCCGACTCGGGTGCAAGGATTTTCTCCAGCTCGATCACATGCCTCCAGCCGTCACCCAGATCGTAGAAGTAGAGCAACTGCTGGCCGGGCTTCGTCAAAACTTCGCCCAGGCTTACCGCAGTCGATGCAGATTCGCGCCCAGGCTCGGCGAGACCCTCTTCGGAGTCTAAAAACTCCGGCACGTATTGGCGAACACCCCGTTCGAAGTAATAAAGATGCTGTTCCTCCCACGGCATCACGCACTGAATAACGGTGTGCAGGTCTTCCAGGCTCATAATTGCCGGCACGCGTACGCGGCGCCATACCGGCGGTCGGATATCTGCCAAAGTGATCTTAAGCTGGTATATTTCTGGATCTGACATGACGTTCACCAAAAAAGTAGCTGAATAGAAGCGGCCGATTACCCGCGGGACAACCCAGGTAGTCGGCCATGAGGTGTGCCGATGATCGCTCGAGTTCGGCGGTGCAGACTGGCGCTATGACAACCGGCATTATAGCCTATTAGCAGGCGTTTCCCAATTCGGTGCCGGCATATTTCATCTCAGAAGCAGGGAGCGAGGTGTCGTGGCCCAACCGCGCATTGCAGCCGGGTAATTCCATCCCGACGGCGGCCCTGACGTCAGTCGGCCCATCTTCCCAGGCGACTGCGGCGCCTCCGTCGAGCGGCGCCGGTCAAGAATCCGCGCTGTCTGAGCCCTGGCTCACAGGACGTAAGATTGAACCAGCGTGGTCTCCGATTCTTCCTCCAATGCGGCTACCACTTCTACGTACGGTTCCAGGCCCGAACCCTGAAGCTTCTCCTTGAACAGGCTGTCGACCTGGAAGATGCCGGCCGAATTGCGCATGGATATGAACACCCGAACCGGTTTCTCCTCCCCCGCGCCGATCTCCACCCGTGCGATGGCAAGTGCCGAAACGGAATGGATGTTGACCGCCCCCTGCTCGAAAGGAATGCGCGACCGCCCCTGAGCCATGTCCAACGCGTCCGCCACCCGTACCACGCCCGCCTCCAGCGTCAGGGGCTTGCCGTCTCGGCGGTGGGAGATGATGGCGTGCAGCACTTCCGACTGGAGAATGGCCCGCGTGGCGGCGTCGGGATACGCTGCGGCCAACAGTTGGGGCAGTTTGCGGTCGGCGATGATCAGGCTGTACTCCTCATGATTGGCGCGGTGAATGCTCATGCCCACATCGTGCAGCAGCGAAGCCAGCACCACCACGACCTCGGCATCGTCGCTCGAAAGGCCGTGGTCCTTGACGATGCCGGGCTCGACACCGGCAGCCAGGAGCAGCCGCAGCAGGCGCAAAGCCGTGTTGGCTACGATCTGCACATGCACCGGCCCGTGGTCTGACATTCCCAGCCGTTGCACCGCGGTCACGTTCTGGCACGTCCACAGAGCGTATAGCTCTTCATCGGCTTGCACAGTCTCCATCACTTTCTGCAGCCGGGGGTTGTGCCGGGCCGGTACATGGATGCGAATGCGGGATGCTGCGGCCTCCGAGGACGTGGCGGCCTGCTCTTCGGATGTTTCCTGTCCCATGGTTTGGTTGCTCATGACGTTTTCTCGCACGAAAAAGACCGGGGGCTCAGAGGGCGGATACGCCCTCGTCCTCCCAGCCGGTGTCGATGAATTCGCCGGTGACGCAGTAGATGACCCGTTCGCAGATGTTGGTGACGCGGTCGGCCGCGCGTTCCAGATTGTGCGCTGCCCACAGCAGTAGATTGGCCTGCTCGATTCCCGAGGGCTCGGCCAGCACCTTGGTGATCAGTTCCCGGTACACCTGTTCGTACAGGGCATCGACTTCGTCATCCCACGTGGTGATGGCCCTCGCCTGTTCCACGTCGCGGGCCACAAAGGCCTGCAACGAGGCATGCAACATCTTACGGGTCTCGGCTTCCATGCGGGGGATGTCGATGAGCGGCTTGAGCAAAGGCTGGTCGCCAATCCGCAGGATGATGCGGCAGATACCCTTGGCATAATCGCCGATGCGTTCCAGCTCATTGGCGATGAAGAGCACCGCCGCCAGCAGACGCATATCGCTGGCCATGGGTTGTTGCGTGGCGATGAGCATCAGTGCGGCGGCTTCGATCTGGTAGCGCGTCTCGTCGATATCTCTGTCTTCGGCGATGAGCCGCCGCGCACCATGGGAATCTCGCTCTTTCAGGTACTGTACCGAGAGAGCAAGGGCCTTTTCCACCCTGTCACCCAGGAGGAGGATGTCATCCTGCAATCTGCTCAAACGTTGATCGAATGTCTTGCGGGCCATGTGTCGGGATTGTCAAACGGGTAAGGAATGGGGGCAGAAATGTGAGGACGTAGATGAGAGTCGAGGGAGGCGGCCGAAATAGGTCCGGAGGATTTGATCGAAGGGTAATGCCGGCATGTAGCGGTTTCAGACTTCCTCGTCGGCATCTTCAGCCTCTTCGCCGGGCACGAAACGGTAACCAACACCCCGCACGGTGCGGATGAACCGGGGCTGCGAGGGGTTGTCTTCTATTTTCTCGCGTAGCCAGCGCACATGCACATCGACGGTACGGGGATCGCCCATATAGTCCATGCCCCAGACGCGGGACAAAAGCAGATCACGGCTGAGCACAGCCCCCTGGTGGCGTATCAATTCGGCCAACAGACTGAACTCTCGAGGGCTCAGGCTCAACGGTTTCCCGCGCAAGGTAGCCTGCCGGCTGACAAGGTCCAGTTGCAGGGGACCGGCCTCCAACCTATCACGAACGGTGACGCGCTGGGTTCGCCGCAGCAGGGCCCGCACTCGTGCGATCAGCTCGCCCACGCTGAAAGGCTTAATAAGATAGTCATCGGCTCCGCTCTCCAGACCGACGATCCGGTCCAGTTCCGACGTCCGCGCCGATAGGATGAGTACCGGCACATCCGAATGCTTCCGCAGAGCGTTGACCAGAGAGAAGCCGTCCATACCCGGTAGCATCACATCCAGCAGCACCAGGTCGGGTGACTTGTTCAACGCCTTTTCCAGGCCCGTCTCGCCATCCGCCGCCGTCAGAACTTTGAACCCCTGTTTCTTTAGGTTGATCTTGAGGCTCTCACGCAGAGCATCCTCATCCTCGATGATCAGGATGCGCGCTTTATCTTCGCCAGCCATGATGCTACCATAGCAGAGAAAAAGAGAAACGTCTTCAAGTTTCTGTTAAGTTCAGTTTAATATACTCTAACAGAATTGGGCCAGGGTTTCAAGTTTGTGCGCGAGCGAGCCGGGACAATACTTCAGGTTCGTCGGTGGCAAATCGGCTGCGCCAGGAGCCGAGAGCAGACGGATAAAGTCTGCCCTCGAGGCGCCCTGGCGTTTCTCGCCAACACCAAATCGCGATGGCACTTTGTCAGACATGCTTTTCCAGCATGTTCGGCTACACGGGAAACTCAGTCCTACACGTGCCTTTGGGTTTTCTGTTTTCAATACAAAGGCGCCAGGCCGTAAGAGGCCGGCTTGCCGCGCGGTTCCGCCTATTCCCAGCGGAAGAAGCGGATGGCCAGCAAGCCGGCAACCACCAGCACGAGAGCCAGGGCGAGAGTTTGCACGTCGAACTCCCGCCAGCTTTCCCCAAACCAGAAGCCTTGTAGAGAACGCACGGCGTGCCGCATGGGCAACCATTCCGCAACCGTTCGCAGCCAGCCGGGCATGAACTCCACCGGGGTTGCCGCGCCCGACAGGAACATCATGGGAAAGAAAAGCACCATCCCCACCACCTGCGCCACTCTCGCCGTGGGCGCGATCCCCGCCACCAGGTACCCCAAGGCGGCAAAGGCCAGCGATGCCAGCAGGAAGGCGCCCGCCACGCCCAAAGGCTCCTGCGGAAGATGCAGGTCGAACACCAACACACCCAGGATCACCAGCAGGATGCTGCCAAGCACGGCCACAGCCAGACTGGTGAGCACATCCGCCAGGATGTAGGTACGGGCGCGTAGTGGTGTCACTCGATAGCGGCGCAGCACCTTGGCTTCACGGGCCGCGGCAGTGGCTACGGGCACGCTCATCAGCCCTACGGTGGCGATGATCAGCGCCAGCAGTGCAGGAGTCTCGTAGTCGATATAGCCGTAGTCAGGGTGATACTGAGGATCCGGCGTGTTCCCGAAAATGGCGCCGAACAAGAGGAGCAGCGCCGCCGGGAAAATGAGTGTGAAGAAAAATGCCATAGGCTCCCGTAAATACAACTTGAACTGGACCACGGTCAGCTTGCGGAGCGCTTTCATACATCACCTCCGGGATGCATCTCGCGGCCGGTCAAGGCCAGAAATACATCTTCGAGATTGGGTTGTTCGGTACGCAGGTCGCGAAAGGCGACGTGACTGCTCTCCAACGCCTGGACAACACGGCTCACCGGCATATCGCCCCGTCCATAAAGAATCACCCGTTCTCCCACCTGCTCCAGCCGCGCCACACCCGGCAGGGATGCGAATCTCTCGGCTGGGAAGTTGCCGTTGACGGTGAAGATGATGCGGTGCTCCGCGTTCAGGCTGCGGATGAGGTTCTCGGGAGAGTCCAGGGCGATGAGGCGGCCCCGATCGATGATGGCCACCCGGTCGCATAGGCGTTCTGCCTCATCCATGAAGTGAGTGGTGAGAAACAGCGTCTTGCCCTGGTCGCGGATCTCGCGAACCAGTTCCCACATCGTCCGCCGCGCCTGCGGATCCAGTCCGGTGGTCAGCTCGTCCAGGAAAACGACCTCCGGATCGTTCAGTAGGGCCAGGACGATGAAAAGCCGTTGCCTTTGGCCACCCGAGAGTTTTCCCACATAGCTGTCGCGCTTCTCGGCCAGCCCCAGCTTCTCCAGTAGGGGAGGCCAGGGGACGGTATGGGAATAGAACGAGGCAAATAGATCGCAGGCCTCCCATACCTTGAGGCGCGGGGGCAGAGCGGCTTCCTGCAATTGTACCCCTATGCGTTCTCTGAGCGCGGGACCCTGCTCCTGGGGGTCCATGTCCAGAATGCGGATGGTACCGCCATCCTGCCGGCGAAGTCCCTCCATGCATTCGATGGTGGTCGTCTTGCCGGCGCCGTTGGGCCCCACCATGCCAAAGATCTCACCGGCCTCGACCTGAAAGCTGATGTCCGCTACGGCCTCGACCTCGCCGTAGCGCTTCTGTAAGTGTTCGACGATAATTGCCTGTTGCATCATGTACCTCCTCAAAACTCAAAGCCGAAAGGAGCAACGCTGCGTACAGTTGACTCACGAATCATCGGCCTTGCCGCCGAGGATGGCCTGTAGCGCAGCAACATGAGCCTCGAACGCAGCTTTTCCAGGCCCCGTAAGGGCGACATAGGTGCGCGGTCTACGCCCCA
>RFJM01000561.1 GCA_003694905.1 Caldilineae bacterium | reverse complement strand
TTCGGCTTCAACAAGGCTCGATACCGGGGCTGGACAAGAACGCCAACTGGTTGTTCGTGGCCTGTAGACTGGTCAATGTGTATTTGTTGCGAGCAATATAGGGTCGGTATACGCGAAATCGGCCGATGGATCAGAATATCGGTAATATTGGCCCAATAGTGGGCTGTGCGGTGCTGGATAATGCGGATTGGTGGCCCAATTTTCCGGCTCAAATACACAATCATCACAGTGTCATCAAAATGTTGCTATAAGATTGACTAAATCAGATGTTCCTTTTTTAGGGCACCATAGAAAATATACGATGCATGATATGGAGTCACTTCTTAGGCTTAGTGGTTTTACGGTAAGCGTCCGGGGAACCGCCCCCCAGCCGCTGGGCGTCGTCCGGGGAACCGCACCTTGGCGGCAGGAGGGCGCCGTGGGTACATTGGGCGGAGAGAGGTACGGAGCGGCGGGCCAGCCGGCCACCACGCGTTGGGGCGGCAGGAGGCCAGTGACGTGGAGGGAGTGTAGGGCCAGGGCGCACCTGCGCCCGGCCGGCAGTGGGCACACGCCAGCAGACACTCCTGGCCGGCTGGCTCCGGCCGGAGCGGTGTTCAGGAAGGGTGACGCAGAGGCGGCACGCAGTGGGGGTGATGGTGGGCAGGGCTGCGCCGGGTCACCCCGGGGCATGCTCTGGGATACGGGCGAGTTCGGGCCACGGCTCGAAGCGCTGGGCGGTTTCCGGGGAGAGCCTCCACGGGAGGAGGGCCTCCAGGTCCTCCAGGCGTGTGGCCCTGGGGAGGAAGTGGAAGAGATACCGGAGATAGGCGGTAGGCTCGTGCGCGTTGGCCTTGGCGGTATGGATGATCGTGTACAGGATGGCGCTGCTCTCCGCGCCCTTGGCAGAGCCGGCGAAGAGCCAGTTCTTGCGGCCGAGGGCAAAGGGGCGGATGCTGTTTTCGACGCGGTTGTTGTCGATGGCAAGCCTGCCGTCCTCGGTGTACCTGGTCAGCCGTGGCCACTGGTCGAGGGTGTAGCCGATGGCCTTGCCGAGCAGGCTCCTGGGCGGCACCTCGGGTTGGCGCTCCTGGAGCCAGGCGTGCAAGCGATGCAGGATGGGCACGGCCTTCTCCTGGCGCAGGTCCTTGACCGCCTCAGGGGGAAGGGCCTTCTGCTTGGCCTCCCGCTCGATCGCGTAGAGAGCGCCGATGCACTCCAGGGCGTGGTCAGCGGTTCCCTGCTTGGGGACCTGGAGGTTCGCGGGCCTGGCCTTGATGACCTCGTAGAACTTCCGGCGTGCATGTGCCCAGCATCCCACGTGGGTCACGCCCTCGATGGAGTCGAGGAAGTCATAGCCGGCATACCCGTCGGTCTGGACGTATCCCTGGTAGCCATCCAGGAACTGGCGTGCGACCTCCTTGGAGCGAGAGGGGGCGTAGTGGTAGACGACCACCTTCCACGCGCCGGGCACACCGGTGTAGAAGACCCAGATGTAAGATCTGCTCGTTGGGGCGCGGCCAGGCTCGTCGAGGACCTGGAGAGGTGTCTCGTCCGCGCCGATGATGGGCGCATCGAGGAGTGCGCTGACCATGAGGTTGTAGATGGCCATGCAGGCCGTGGCCACCTTGATGGCCCACTCGCTCATGGATGCGCGGGAGATGGAGATGCCCAGGCGGGCGAACTGCTGCGCCTTGCGGTAGAAGGGGATGTGGTCGACGAACTTGGCGACCAGGATGTCGGCGAGCAGCCCGGGGCCGGCAATGGACTTGGGCAGGATCTGGGGCGGCGGCGGTGCGATCTTGACCGGATGTTCCGCCTCGATCCCCTCGCATGCCTTGCAGGCATACAGAGGCCGGACATGACGGATGACCACGATCCGTCCCGGCACGATCTCGATCTGCTCGGAGACCTCCCTGCGTATTTCCGTGAGAGGATGGGAACAGGAGCAGAGCTTGGCGTGCTCAGGGATGTCGTGGACCACCTCGACCACGGGGAGCTCTTTGGGCGCCGGCCGTCGCCGCGGGACGCGGCGGGTATGGGCCGGGACGTGTGTCTCCTTGACGGGCGGCTCCGGTTCTGCAGGAGGCGTGGTATCGAAGAACGGGAGGGGCTGCACGAAGGGCGGTGGGGTGGGAGGCCGTTTTTCGGAGCGGCGCCCATAGATCGCCTGCTGGAACAGCCGGAGCTTCTTGTTGAGCTCCTCGATCTGTGACTGGAAGTCGTCGACCAGATCGACGATAATCTGCTTGAGCTTGCCGACGTCGTCCGGAAGGTTGTTCAGATCGATGTTCAACATGGGATGTCATATACAACATTCCATGGAAAATGTCAACAAAAAATTACGATATGCGCGTATAATTTTCTCTATAATGTCCATTGATTTTATGAATAGGCAGCCCGTCAAGGATCCATCGAAGTTCACGGACACCGATCTTCATGGTGGCATCCGTGGATTGCGGCCATGGGAATCTCTGCCGTTCAAGCCGCTTCTGCCAGAGGCAGAAGCCGTTGTGGTCCCAGTAGAGTATCTTGATGATATCCCTCTTGCGGTTGCAGAAGACAAAGAGGTGTCCACTCATGGGATCGAGGTGGAGGCCATCGGCGACCAGGAGCGCCAGGCCGTCGATGGCCTTGCGCATGTCCGTGGGACCGGCCACGAGGTAGACATGGATGGCAGGGTGCAGTGGCATCATGCCGCAGCCTCCACGACACGCTGGAGCACCTGTCGCAGGAGGTTGGCCTTGCAGCCGTTGCGGATCTCGACCCGCAGCTTGTCTGCGACGCAGATGGTGATGACCGGATCCGGTTCCTCCCTGGCGGTGGCGGAGATGGTGGCAAGTGGTATGATGGTGGGTGCCTTCCCGGCACGTGACGGCCTGGTCCGGCCGAGCCGGGATGCCCAAGAGGACATGGCATGGTAGGAGAGGCCATGCGCCCGGCAGTAGGCAGCACGGCTCATGCCGCTTTGCTGCTGCTTGCGCAGGTGCTCCTGCCAGAACTTCTGTGCTGTGGACCGCTTCTTGGGCTTATCGTAGGGAGTGGTGGCAACCGGTGACGTGCTGCTCATGATGGTGACCCTCGCTGTTTGCGTGCATCAACCGCGCAACCATGGTCACCATCATAGCCCACCAGCGCCTCATGCCAAAGGTGTGGTTCCCCGGACGCTTACGCTGAACCAACACAATAGGGCGCATTTCGCCGTGAAAAACGGTCATACTTTGTCGGAAAAACTCAACTGCAGGATTTAGGTAAACAAATACCATTAACACTAACACCCAACAAAACCATTAAAACAGTAGCATTAGGG
>RFJM01000560.1 GCA_003694905.1 Caldilineae bacterium | reverse complement strand
GTGCCCGCCAGGAGATAGTGCACCTGAAGCAGGTGATCGGTGAAGATGACACGTTCCTCGTGGTCCCAGCCACTGCGTGATGCTATGACCCGACCGCGCACAATGGTGTCCGCGTGCTCGACCATCATCCCGAGATCAACAAGCGGTCGAGCCAGCGGGTTGCGGGGACCGAAGTCTGAAGGTGGGGACTCTTGGGCGGTGAGGGGAGGAGTACGGAACGAGAAGAAGAGGCTCAGGCAGAGGAGGACGGGGAGGGTTCGACGCAGGATGACGATCATCGCCTTGGTTTCTCGGATGTTTTCATTGAAAAGTGGGGGAGGGACCTACGGGGCTGCAGTGGTAGCCGGGTTCACCGGCCGACGGCACGCCGGGGAGCGTCTATGAATCGTCTAACGCAGGAAACCGGCCGGAGGATATGGGCAACAAAAAACTTCTGCAGCCAACACTGCCGGTTTCCCTGTCTCGGCCGACGTGCAGCAAACCGCAGAAGTTATTCATCCTAATTGTACCGCCTGCTACACGCATTGGGATCAGACAAAGGTCTTGTTTTGAAATGGCCGGTTGGGCGGTGGTTCAACCTGGTCGGATGACCAGGGCGGGTCTCCCGATGCCAGGGATAGGCAGGGTGGCCGGCTGCACGACGCCAAAGGACCGGGCGGGCAAATAGAGCGTTGCCGGTCCAATGCCGGGGGCCTGATCGAGAGAGGTCTTTTCAAAACGGAGGGCAGCCGGCGCGCTGGGCTGGTAAGGGCCCCCCTGCAAGGGAGTGCGGGGGAGCGCCCCCGCATCTGCGGCACCGGCCAACGTGACAGGCGGCCGGGGTTTCAGCTTCTCGGGCAGAGCTGGATGTGGGACAGGCTTTCGAGCCTGTCCGGATGCCGGCCCGCGCAGCACGGCCTGGCAAGCTGATGCGGTGACGGGTATCCGGTCGGGTATAGCCGCAGTTTTTTGCGGGGAGCCCCGCGACCCGGCTGGCCCAAAATTGAAACACACCCTATCGAGAGCGCCGCATTGACAAATCGCCTGTTTTCCTCTACGATCATCGTGAACGTCGATGTCCGGGCCGAGGTCTTGTAAACCCGGCCATCGTTCTCGAGCAGCCAACCACATACCTGGGGAGCTGGGGTTAGCCCGGCTGAGAGGATGACCGCATACGTCATCGACCCGTAAAACCTGATCCGGATAATGCCGGCGTAGGGAACCGTCTGTATTCCGCAAGAGGTCATCGCCAGCCCGGCAGGTGACCTTTTCTTTTGCCAGCTACCCCAGCTTTCTTCCACCATCTCATGCGCGCTCTCATCTTTGCCAACGGCGAACTGCCCTACCCGAACGAAACCCGCCGCCTCTGTCGTGCTGACGATCTGATCATCTGCGCCGACGGCGGTGCCCGTCACGCTCTCGCGCTGAAGCTGCGGCCACACTTGGTCGTCGGCGATCTGGACAGCATCGATCCCGATACCAGAGCACGGTTGGAGAGGATCGGCTCTCGCTTCGAAACCCATCCGACGGACAAGGACGCCACCGATCTGGAACTGGCCCTGTTGGCTGCCCGGCGCCTGGGCGTCGATGAAGCCCTCCTGTTGGGTGGGCTTGGCGGGCGGCTCGACCAGACCCTCGGCAACCTCCTGTTGCTCGCGAGCAACACATTCAGCGACCTGCGCCTTTCCCTGTCCGACGGTATTCAGACGGCCTGGATCGTGCGCGAACGGCTCACCGTGTATGGCAGGCCGGGTGACATCCTCTCGGTGCTGGCTCTGTCACCTATCGTCAAGGGTCTGACCTATCACGGGGGCCTGCGTTGGTTGTTACACGATTTCACCCTCCCCTTTGGAAGCAGTCGCGGCATCAGCAACCAGATGACGGCCGGGCAAACGACCATTACCCTCGAGTCCGGCATCCTGCTGGTGCTCCACATGCCCGGTACGTATCCGGCCTGATGCCGGCGGTTGCCCGGTCTCATGCCATTTCGTTCCTACCATTCCCCTTGTCAAACAAAAAAGGAGTCGAACCATGAAAACGTCTAGTCCCATTCCACGCATCCTTCTGGTGCTTCTGCCCGCGCTCCTGCTCTTCCTGGCAGGTTGTGCCTATCCCACCCTGCCACCCACCACGCCGCCGACCACGCCTACCACCATCCCCGCGCCCGAAGCCCTCACCATCGTCACCCACGACAGCTTCGACATCAGCGAAGAAGTGCTCAACCGCTTCCACGAAGATACGGGCATCGAGATCAAGGTCCTCAAGAGCGGGGACGCCGGTGAAATGCTCAACACCCTGATCCTCTCCAAAGAAAACCCCCTTGGTGATGTCGTCTACGGCATCGACAACACTTTCCTCAGTCGCGCGCTCGAGGCCGACCTATTCGCACCCTACGATGCCCCGGCCCTGGCCGATATCCCCGACGACCTGGAACTGGATCCCGAACACAAGATGCTCCCGGTCGATTTCGGCTTCGTCACCCTGAACTACGACATTGCCTGGTTCGAGCAAAACGACCTCGATCCGCCTGACGACATCGCCGATCTGACCGACCCCGCGTACAAGGGCCTGACCGTAGTGGAGAATCCTGCCAGCTCCTCGCCCGGCCTGGCGTTCCTTCTCACCACCGTGGGCCGCTTCGGCACCGAGGGTGATTACACCTACCTCGACTACTGGCGAGACCTGCGCGCCAATGACGTCCAAGTGACCGAAGGCTGGAGCGACGCCTACTGGGGCGTCTTCACCGTCGGTTCCGGTGGCGAGGGCGACCGGCCCATCGTTGTCAGCTATGCCACCAGCCCCGTGGCCGAAGTCTACTTCAACGAATTGGAATCACCTCCGACCGCCAGCGTCAACACCCCCGGCAACAGCTTCAAACAGGTCGAGTTCGTCGGCATCCTGGCCCGCAGCCCTCATGCCCAGGCAGCGCGCCGCCTCATCGACTTCCTCCTCAGTCCAACCTTCCAGGAAGACATTCCCCTGCACATGTTCGTCTACCCGGCCAACAGCAAGGCGGACATGGGAGACCTCTTCCGCCGCTGGGCCGAAGTCCCCACAGAGCCGGTGTCGGTCAGCCCCGAAGATATCGCCCGGCATCGCGAGGAGTGGATTGAAGCCTGGACCGACGTGGTGCTGCGCTGAGTGCGGGCCGCCATGACCCCCAACCTCGAAACCTGCCCCCTGTGCGGCAGCCCTCTGGCGCCTGCTCTGCGCGCACCGGACCGGCGCTACGCCACCTCGCAGATGTACGAGGTCTGGCAATGCGGTGAATGCGGGCTGGGGGTCACGCGGATGCCGGAACCGACCCTCGCGGCCGAATCTCACTACCCGGACGACTACGAACCCTATCGCCAGATCAGCCGGCCTGCGGGGGGGCTGCGACGCCGGCTGGCGGCATCCTTGCTCGGTGCGCGGGGCTATCCCCAGGACGATGCCCTGCCCCTGCCGCGCGTCCTGGCAGCCGTCCTGGCCACCATCCGCTGCTGGACCTGGTGCCCTCCTCCGCCGCCGCCAGGCAAGTTGCTGGATGTCGGCTGTGCCGCCGGTGCCTACGGCGCCGCCCTGCAGCGTCTGGGCTGGCAGGTGGTAGGCATCGAACCGAACGCGCGGGCGGCATCCCTGGCTCGCGCGGCCGGGCTCGAAGTCTGGCAGAACGCGGTCGAAGAGACAGACCTGCCCGCCGGTGCCTTCGACGCCATCACCCTGTGGCATGTACTGGAACATCTCGACCGGCCGGTTGCGGTGCTCCAGCGGCTGCGCCCGGCCCTGCGCGAGGGTGGCCTGCTCCTGCTGGAGACGCCGAATCGCGAGGGGCTGGGCGCTCTGCTGGCCGGCAGCTACTGGTTCCACCTCGATCTGCCCCGCCACCGCTACCATTTCACGCCGACAGCCCTGGTGAAAACCCTGACCCTGGCCGGCTACCGGCTCCTGCGCCTGCAACATATTCCCAATCCCCACGGCTTTGCCGGCTCCCTGGCCTATCGTCTTGGCCGCAGGAACTTGCGCGAACTCCCTCTCTTGCAGGCATGGGGCTGGGCCTTCGGCATCGCAACCGCCGCGCTCCGGCGTTCCGACATCATGCGCGCCTATGCCACCCCTGTCTGAGTTTCCATGACTTCGCTTTCCGGTTCTCACACCGAGCTCCTTGCTTCCGACAGAAAACGGCCGGAGCGGCGGATCCAGGCTGCCGTGCGTGCTCGCGGCTACTGGCTTCTGGCGCTGATTCCCCTCACCTTTCTCAGCCTCTTCTATTTCTACCCCCTGCTGGCCATCCTGCGCCTCAGCCTCTTCCCGGATGGCCGTTTTGCCCTCGATGCCCTGCGCCCCTTATACGAGAAACCGTATTATGCAGGCGTTCTCTGGTTCACCACCTGGCAGGCGACGGCCAGCACCGCGGGGGCACTGGCGCTGGGACTGCCCGCCGCCTACATCTTCGCCCGCTACCGCTTCCCCGGCAAAAGCCTTCTGCGAGCGCTCACGACCCTTCCCTTTGTCATGCCCACCGTCGTGGTGGCCACCGCCTTCACAGCCTTGCTCGGTTCGCGAGGCCTGCTCAACCAGATCCTCGCCGGTATGCTCAGGTTGGATGCCCCCCCCATTCACCTGCAGAATACCGTCTGGATCATTCTGCTGGCCCATGTCTTCTACAATACGTCGGTGGTGATCCGGTTGGTGGGCGGCTTCTGGGCCAACCTGGATCCGCGCTTGGGGGATGCCGCGGCCGTGTTGGGCGCGCCCCCCTGGCAGCGCTTCCGCCGGGTGACTCTTCCCCTCCTCCTGCCCGCCATCGCCGCGGCCTCCATCCTCGTTTTCCTCTTCAACTTCACGTCCTTCGGCGTCATCCTCATCCTGGGCGGCCCCGGTTTCGCCACCATCGAAGTGGAGATCTACAGGACCGCCGTGCGGCTCTTCAACCTGCCTGTGGCGGCAGTGCTCTCCCTGATGCAGATGGCCTTCACTCTGGCCCTGATGGCCCTATACACCCGTTTGCAGGCGCGCTTGACCGTGCCCCTCGACTTCCGTCCTCGCACCCTTACCCAACACGCCCCCCGCACCCGCCGCGAACGCTTGCTTGTCTTCGGCATGCTGGGAGTTCTCGGCCTCTTTCTGCTCAGTCCCCTTTTTGCTTTGCTCCTCCGCTCCGTCACCCTGGGTCGCGGTCCCACCCTCGCCTATTATCGGGAACTGTTCGTCAACCGCACGGGTTCGGTCTTCTTCGTCACCCCCATCGAAGCCGTCCGCAACTCCCTGTTCTTTGCCCTGATCACCATCGTTTTATCCGTCATTGTGGGTCTTTCGGCCGCCTATCTGCTGGCGGGCAAAGGCCGCGGCCGCCTGGCAGCCGTGTTGGATCCCATCTTCATGCTGCCCCTGGGCACCAGCGCCGTCACCCTGGGCTTTGGCTACGTTATCGCACTGGACGAACCGCCTCTCAACTTACGGACAAGCCTGCTCATCCTGCCCATTGCCCACACCCTCATCGCTTTCCCCTTCGTCTTGCGAGCCCTGTTGCCCGTACTGCGGGGCATGAACCCGAATCTGCGTCGCGCCGCCGCCTCGCTAGGCGCCCCGCCTGCCCGCGTCTTCCGCCATATCGACCTGCCTATCCTCGCGCGCGCCCTCCTGGTGGGCATCATCTTCGCCTTTACCATCTCTATGGGCGAGTTCGGCGCCAGCCTGTTGGTCAGCCGCCCCCAGTTCCCCACCCTGCCCATTGCCATCTATCGCTTTCTCGGACAGCCCGGTCTGAACAACTACGGCCAGGCTTTGGCCCTCAGCGTCATCCTCATGGCCACTACCGCGGTTGGCTTTCTCGGCATCGAGAACCTGCGCTACGGCGACATCGGCGAATTCTGACCCGCCACCGTGTCGGGGTGCATCTCCATGCGAACGCGGTAGCCAAGCTGTTGTAGAATGGCCTGGCAATCCTCCCATGTTAGGCCGAAACGACTGACATCCGCTATCCCCAATCGCGCCAGAATCGGCCGTATCACCTCGGCCTCTTCCGGTTCCATCACGGCAGTCGTAGCCACCTCGTCCGCCCATATGATCAGCTCGGACAGCGTTATTCGTCCTTGCAGATAGTCCAGCAGTTTTCGTGCGACCGTAGCCTTGGTCAAGATCATGTCATCCTCTCTACGACAACGTAATCAAGGTAGAGCAAGATCGCGTGGTGGGGCCGGCTGCCCCGTGCGAGCTGCCTCCTCTAATTATTAGACGTCCGGAGTCCGCCAAACCGTTCGCTTTTGCCTCCGTCCGTGTCCTCATTTTCATCCGCCTTTTCCTTCCTGCACGCCATCGGCATCGTCAAGAGTTTTGACGATGTGCCGGTCCTGCGCGGCATCGACCTGCAGATCGCCGAGGGCGAAACTGTGTGTCTGCTGGGGCCCAGTGGTTGCGGCAAGACTACCCTGCTAAACATCATCGCCGGTCTGGAGACACCCGACAGCGGCCGTATCTTCTTCCGCGGGGAGGACATCACCCACCTGCCCGCGTACCGCCGAGACTTCGGCCTCATGTTTCAGGACTACGCCCTCTTCCCCCATCTCAGCGTTGCCGACAATATCGCCTTTGGCCTGAAGATGAGAAAATGGCCCCCGGCGCGGATCGCCCAACGCGTGCGCGAACTCCTACAGCTGGTCGAACTGCCCGGCTACGAAGATCGCAAAGTCTATGAACTGAGTGGCGGGCAACAACAGCGCGTCGCTCTGGCCCGCAGCCTGGCCCCCGAGCCCCGTCTCCTCATGCTGGATGAGCCCCTGGGCTCACTGGACAGAGTACTGCGTGACCAGCTTCTGGGCGAACTGCGGTACCTGTTAGACCGCCTTCACCAGACCGCCCTCTACGTTACCCACGACCAGCACGAGGCCTTCGCCATTGCCGACCGTATCATGCTCATGCGCGCCGGTCGTCTGGAGCAAGAGGCCACACCGAGCGAGCTGTACCTGCGGCCGGCAACCCCCTTCGTCGCCCGCTTTCTCGGGTTCAAGAATTTCCTGGACGCCCGAGTTGGCGGCTCTTCTGCTTCTCCTGTCCTCCTCACGAAACTCGGCCCTTTGCAGGCTGCACACATCCCGCCCGACCTCTCGCCTCATGACCCTGCGCGCCTGGTGATCCGCCCCGAAGGTGCGCGCCTCTCCGATGAACAGAGCTCCCTCCCCAACCGCGTGGTGCTGACCCTGGTCATGCGCGCCTTTCACGGCGCTCAAACCTTGCTGCAACTGCGCCCCGGCGACGGCACCGAACCCCTGCTCGAATTCGAACTCCCCGGCCTCTACCCCCAGCTCCAGCCCGGCGACCGCGTGCCGCTTTCCATCGATCCGGAAGCCATCGTCGTCTTCGGGAACGAGCGGACCGACCCCGCCCAGCACGCTTAGATCGCGGCTTGGCCGGGCTCGTCTCCTCGGCCCTGATGAGGACAGCCACCCAGTCGGGGTTCAACACCAGAGCCTCGGCCACGGCACGCTATAGTGGGCGGCGCCAAAGGGAAAGGGAGATGGCGGGGTCACAGGGTTTCCGCCTCAGGAAACATGGTAGGAAAAGACCTCGTGCCGATCCCGCCATTTGTGGAGCTGTCGCGAGCGCACGCGCACGCCCAGACCGGGAGCAGCAGGCACGTCGATGGTGGAGTCGGGGTTGAGCTCAAAGTCCGGCTCGGCGATGTCTTCATGGTAATAGCGCCGCGAGGCCGAGATGTCGCCGGGCAGGGTAAAGTTGGGGAGTGAGGCCAGGGCCAGATTGGCGGCCCGGCCCACGTTGGTTTCCAGCATACCGCCACACCATACGGGAATGCCCTGTTCGGCACAGAGATCGTGGATGCGGCGGGCAGCGGTGAAGCCTCCCACCCGGCCGACCTTGATGTTGATGACGCGACAGGCACCGATCTGCAAGGCCCAGCGCGCATGGTCCGGCGAGTGAATGCTCTCATCCAGACATATGGGAGTGCGCAGGTGGCGCTGGAGTTCGGCGTGATCCACGATGTCGTCGTGGTGCAGGGGCTGCTCGATCAGCAGGAGGTCGCAGGCGTCCAGGGCCTGCATCACGGGCAGATCCGCAAGGGTATAAGCTGTGTTGGCATCCACCTGCAGTAGCAGATCCGGCCACCGCTCGCGGACCGCCTGCACAGGTACCACATCCCATCCCGGTTTAATCTTGAGCTTGATCCGCCGATAACCTGCCTGCAGGTGGCGCTCAACCGTCTCCAGCAGGGCCGGAACATCGGGCTGGATGCCGATACTGACGCCTACGGGCACGCGCGCTCGCTCACCGCCCAACAGCTCGCGCAGGGAACATCCGCGCGCCTGGGCCAGCAGATCCCACACCGCGTTCTCCAGCGCGGCGCGGGCCAGGGGATGCCCGCGCACATGGCTCATCCATCCTGGCACGTCGGCCGGCCGTGCGACGGTGCGGCCGAGCACCGCGGGAATGAAGTGGTCGCGTAGGATGTGCCAGGCAGTAGCCGAGGTCTCGTACGAGTAGTAGGGCCCCACCGTCGCCGGACACTCCCCCCAGCCGGTCAGGCCGCCACCGTGCACCGAGACGAGCACGGTGTCGCTGTGGGTCACACGCGCCACGCTGATCTCGAAGGGACTGACCAACGGCAGGGCCAGGTGGTGCAGCTCGATGCGTTCGATGCTCAGGGTCTGGGCCATGGCTTCTCCAGCAAATAGAAGCTCCAATCGCCCTGTCGCACCACATCGCTGGCCGTGTAGCCCTGCGCGAAGGCAGCCTGCAGGATGTGGCGAATGTGCAGTCGCCAGGCGAGCGCCAGTGCCATGTCCCTGCTCTTGAGGG
>RFJM01000559.1 GCA_003694905.1 Caldilineae bacterium | reverse complement strand
GTCGGCTTCGATACGGTGGCCAACGAGTTCGAGGTACAGCGGCTGGTCACCTACCTGCAAGAGCTGGGCGTGGGGCAGATCGTGGTGATCGCCACCCGCGAGGGCGCGGGCGACTTCGTCTCGGCCGAGCTTGTGCGTGCCCTGCGCCGTCTGGGCTCCGCGGTCCAGCAGCCGGACGAGCTGAGGGGACGGGCGCATGCGCTGATCGGGGTGGTAGGCGCGGCGCCGGGCACCGCGGCCGAACAGATCGCGGCCCAGGACGCCTTCCTGCGGGTGAGCGGGGACTTCCGTACTCTGGCGGCTGCCTTCGACTGGCTGAGCATCGAGTAGCCGGCCGGCTATCCTACCGCCAGCGGCTCCTCGACCCACTCGGCCTCCATCCACCCTCTCACCGAGTTGATGAGGGCGAGGGCCTGGGCCTGCGGCAGCTCCTGGACGCGAATGACCCGTTCGTGGATGCGGCCTTCGGCCAGCAATTGGCCGCGGCAGGTCCCCGCCAGAAGGCCGGACGAAACCGGCGGTGTGTACCAGCGGCCGTCCAACCGCACCAGGAGGTTGGCACGTGTGGCTTCGGTCAGTTCCCCGCGCTCGTTCCAGAGGAGCACGTCGTCGCAGTCGGGACGGCCGGCGAGCGCCCTTTCGTACACCTGTCGCCGGGTGGTCTTGAAATAGAGGAAGGGGTCGGTGCTGGTGATGGGCTCGCGGGCCAGGCCGATCCGCCAGCGGCACGGGCGGGTCGGGGTCTCCAGCGGGGCGGCCTCAACCCGCACCCGGCCGGAGCGACTCACCAGCAGGCGGACTTTGTGGGGACAAGGGGGAAGAGTAGCGGCCAGGTCGGAGAGGGCGGTGCGAGCAGTCTGCGGCTGCAAAGGAATACAGAAGTAGGTGGCGGCATCGGCCAGCCGCCGCAGGTGATGCTCCAGAAGATAGTAACCGGTGGCGGGCTGCCACAGCAGTGATTCCAGGAGCTCGAAGGAGGGGGGTGCATCGAGCAGGATACCCGCTTTGAGCCGGCATTCCTCATACTCCGCCGCCGCCTGCGAATCCCAAACGATGCCGCCACCCACACCATAGGTAGCCCGGCCGGCCTCTCTATCAATGGCGACGGTGCGGATGGCGACGTTGAAGCGGGCCCGGCGGCCGGGGGCGATGAAGCCGATGGCACCGGTGTAGACCCCGCGCGGGGCCGTCTCCAGTTCGGTGATGATCTCCATGGTGCGGACTTTTGGGGCGCCGGTGATAGAGGCGCAGGGGAACAGCGCCGCCAGGATCGCAGTTAAGGGGGCCTCGGTGCGCGCGGTCACGGTGGAGGTCATCTGCAGGACGGTGGGGTATCGCTCCACCTCGTACAGCCGCGGCACTTCCACACTACCCAACACCGCCACGCGGCCGAGATCGTTGCGGATCATGTCGACGATCATGACGTTCTCGGCGCGATTTTTCTCGGACCCCTGCAACCAGCGCATCTGCCGGGCATCTTGTTGCAGGTTATAACCTCGGGCCGCGGTTCCTTTCATGGGCCGTGCCACGATGCGCTCGCCCTCAAGCGCGAAGAAGAGTTCCGGGGAAGCCGAACAGATCACCCAGCGACCCATCTCGAGATAAGCAGCATAGGCGGCCTGCTGAGCTTGGTGCAGATCGGCAAAGAATCGCAGGGGATCACCGGCGAAAGCGGCGTGCAGGGGAAAGGTAAAGTTGACCTGGTACGTGTCGCCCGCAGCGATGTAGTGCCGGATGCGATCGATGCAGTCCGCGTAGTGTTCGGGTCCCATGCTCGCGCGCCAGGGGCCGAGAGTGTATTCCGCGGGTGGCAGAGGCAGATCGGGCAGGGCCTGCGGCCGGCGATACAGACCAAACCAAAGCAGCGGCAGGGAGGGGATGGGAGGGTGCACGCGCAGGGCCGGGTCGAAGGCAGGGGCGGCCTCGTAGGCAAGATAGCCGGCCGCGTACAGTCCCTGCTCGTGGACTGCTCGCTCGACCCGGGCCAAAGCCTCGCGCACCTGGCCCGGGTCATATGCCTCTACGACAGCCACCGCTTCGCCGAAGTGGAGCCAGCGCTGTTGCTCCTCGTCGCGCAGAATGACCCGATTCATGGATACGGTCTGGTGGGATTCTCGTTGCCCAGAAGTGCAGCTCGGGTGTTAGCCTCGCCGCAGCGTGACCCGCATGACATCGGCATCGACCGCGCCAAAACGATACTTGTAGATCTCATCGCCCTGCAGGAAGTCGAATATACGTACCCCTTTTTCGATGGCATCTTCGATCAGGTAGGAAGTGAGGACAATGCCGGGGCTGAGCGCTCCGTAGGCATCCGGATCATAGCCGGAATTGTAGACCCAGATGCGGTCGTCGAAATGAAAGTTGAACATGGTCGAGGCGAGGGTCCCGTTGATCTCGATGAAGGCCAGTTGTAGCCAGCTGTTGCCGGCAGCCATCTCGGCAATGCGGTGGAAGAACCGGGCCATGTCATCGCTCATGAAGGCTTCCTTGTCGCTGGAGGCCATTCTGTGCAGCCGAATGAATTCCTCCACCCAACGATCCAGCTCGTCCCCACCGCCGATCTGGAACCAGCGCCAATGGCGGCTTTCGCGGTCCAGTTTACGGCGTTTCCGCCTGATCTCGTGGCGCTGTTTCTTGGGCAACGACTCCAGGTAGGCATCAAAAGTCTCGGGTAGTTCCAGATAGGGTGCAACATCCTCGCGAGCGACCTCCACGGCAAAGCCTCGCGCTCGGGCCAGTTCGGGCAGCAGGGTGTAAGTCTGGGAAGGCTGATAGAGGTTACAAAGGCTTACCCGATCCCAGGGTTGGGCATCCTCTTCGCCGAGGAAGGCGAGGAAATCTTCGTAGACGGGCCGCTCCCAATCGACCGCGACGATGAGATCCAGGTAGTCGGCGACTTCGATACAGCCCACCAGATGCCAGGTGTAGCCCTCCTCCTCTTGCTGGCGGTAGAGTGGTGCCAGGCCGACGAGAGAGCCCTCGGCGTCGCGCCAGGCGACGATACGGAGGTCACCCGAGCCCAAAGTGTGCCACCAGGTGGTCTGCCAGTCCCAGGTGAGGAAGAGAGAATTGAAACGGCTGCGCGCCAGCAAACCGTTCCATTCGCTGCGCAACGCCTCGAAGCCGGAGGCCTCGCGGAAGACGGTTCGTACAAGGTTGTTGGTTGTGGTGTGGATATCTGCACTCATGAGGTGGAATTCGATGCTGGCCGGAAACGAGCTGGAGGTCCGAAGTCCTATCAGAAAGCGAACTGTGGCTGTGCCGAAAGCTCATTATACATGAGTCCCGCGTGTATGCGCGAGAAGCGGGCTTACAGACTCGGTTCTAAAGTCTGTTGGTAGCAGAAAGAGGGGAGTGTGTCTTAATT
>RFJM01000558.1 GCA_003694905.1 Caldilineae bacterium | reverse complement strand
CGGCGTCGGTGAGGGTGTAGGGGTAGGAGTCGCGTCGGGGGGGAGGGTGGCCAGGGCCAGGGGAGTGATGGGGAGAGCACCCAGGGTGACGGTCGCGGTGGGCGCCTGCACGCGCTGATTGAGGGTCCGCAATCCCAGGGCGATGCCCAGAAGGCCCAGCGTGAAAACGACCACAGCGACAATGAGAGCGATGAGGATCTGCGTGCGAGAATCGTCGGCGTTGGGGTTCAAGGAGTGCCTCGCGTTGAGGAGAATGGTGGGGAACGGGGGGCCGAAGCATCGGAGCAAGGGAACTCCGGCCCCCGTTGGATTTAGTATCGCAGGTAAGCGCCGATATGGTGGCCCTCTCGAGCCAGGGGATTGCCGTCGGGCAGGACGATCACTTCCGCGCCCTGAGTGATGGCACGGCGGGCGATGGTGTTGACGGCGTCGGGCAGAGGCTCGGTCGCGCCTCCACAGACCGGACACCGGTCCTCGCGCTTGGGGCTGAGATAGTTGCAAGACTGACAGCGGCGTATCTCTTCTGCGGGTACCGAGTAGGATTCGCTGAAGAGAAGCTGGTAGATCCGCCCGCTTTGCAGCGCGTCAAGGGTGGCATCCAGACCGAGAGAGGCGTTGCCCCCCTTAGCAGCCGTGACGATCAGATCCTCCGCCAGCTTCTGGATGTATGTATTTCTTGCTTCCAGGGCAACGGCTTCGGCTCTCTGTCGCACTTCTTGCAGGGTGGCGTTGAGGCCCAGGGGGGTGGTGCCGACCACCAGCTTACGCATTTGCGGCGAGAGCATGTCGCTGAAGCGGGCCAGATTGCTGTCGGTGCCGGCCAGTACCAGACGCCGCCACTGATGTTGACGAGCGTAGTCCTCGGTGAGTTCCGCGAAGACGCGCAAATTGCCCAGCGCGGCTTCATCCTCATGACGCTGGTAGCGCGCTGCCGACCACCCTCCCTGCTTGTGCCGCTTGACATCCTCGCCCACAGTGCCGCTGGCCTCTTCCAGCGAACCGAGGTGGAACGTATAGAACCGGGCTCCCAGGCTGTCGACTGCGACCACACCAATGTGTCCGTAAGTATGCAGCAGGTCCACCAGGCGTCGCACCAGAGGGCGTCTATCCACCATGATGGCGCTGTCCACCGGGACATTGAAGGTATAGGCTCGCCAGAAGTCCTGTTTCTGGCAGGAGAAGCAGGCCAGTCCTCGCGCCTGGCGGTCATACTCGAGATCTACGAACTGCTCGACTCGAGCCTTGTCTGCGGGGTCGAGTTCGGGCACCGACTCGAGAAGATTGCGAAGGGTGAGTCTGTACTGATCTGTGGTGTACCGAGTCGGGTCAACGTCCAGGTAGAGGCTGAGCACCGGGCTACCCTGACCATCGAACGCTGCTAGCTCTCGTAAGTCAGTCTCGTTAAACATGGTGTTCCTCCAAATGCGTTGGACCTCGGGCTCGAGGAGGGGGGATGGGATGAAAAAAACGGCAGTATCCGTAAGGCAAGCGCGCCCGGCTACTACCGTTGGTGAAACGTTTAGCGGAGAGAGGGGAAACTGAGGAGGCGGTATGACATACTATCCCGGTCGACAGAAGACGAATGAGTTCCACTCAATAACACCTACCTACAGGGTAGCAGTTTGTTGGCTCCTTGTCAATATCGAGTCTTGAGAGGGGGGCGTTTCGATTTGGGCGCCGCTCGCGAGCTGCCCCAAATTGCAACACACACGCCCGTTGTCGGGCGATTTGACAACCTCTACCCTCTTCGGCTATAAAGGGTTTTAATAAATCAACTTGAAAAAATAATACGCGCCGTCCTCTCTCCTCTCTCCCTCCAGTTCATGCCTTCTCTAGCCGGGAAGAACCGCGCCGATCTCAAGGCCCATAATCTCCAGGCCATCCTCATGAGCCTGTTGTCCGAAGAGCGCATCGCGCGCGTTGAGCTGGCGCGGCGCACGGCCCTTTCGGCCACGACCATCAGCAACCTGGTGGGAGAGCTGATGGAGCTTGGCATCATCGAGGAGGATGGGGCACGGCCGCAGGCCGCCATGCGTGGGGTGGGACGACCCAGGCGCATGTTGCGCCTGGTGCCGGATGCCCGTTATGTGATCGGCGTCCACATCGGCATCGGGTTGTATCGCGTGGCTGTGACCAACCTGTATGCCGAGATCTGTGCCAACACCATCAGCCAGTACGATACCCACGCCCCCGCTGAGGAGGTGCTGGATGCCATCGCCGGGGATGTGAAGCGGACTCTCGAGCAGAGCGGGGTGACGCGAGAGAAGCTGCTGGGTGTCGGCGTCGGGGCTTCGGGCCTTGTGAATCCCAACCAGGGAGTGAACCTCTACGCGCCTCGCCTGGGCTGGCGCCAAACACCCATCCGGGCCTATCTTGAGGAGCGGGTGCAGATGCCGGTGTGTGTGGAGAACAATGTCCGGGCCATGGCTCTTGGGGAAGCGCTCTTTGGTGCCGGTCGCGGTGCCCGCACCCTGGCCTTTGTCTACGGGCGTATCGGGGTCGGTGCCGGCCTGGTCATCAACGGCAGGCTCTTTCGCGGCAGTGGCTTTGGCGCCGGCGAGATCGGCCACATGATCATGATGCCAGAGGGGGGCGAGCGCTGTAGCTGCGGCAAGCATGGCTGTCTGGAGACGCTTGTCTGCGAGCCCGTGCTGGTGCGCGCCGCGCTACGTCTCACCGGCCAGGAGCCTACCGGACTGCTCGCATCTTACCTGCGCAATGTACACGACGCGCCTCTCATCTCTAACATCTTTGCCGCGGCTCGCGATGGCGATGCGCCGACTCAGGCCCTGATTCGGGACCGCGCCCGCTATCTGGGCATCGCACTGGCCAACCTTGTCAATCTCTACAATCCCGACCGTATCATCTTGGGTGGGATGTTCGCCGAAGGCAGCGATCTGATCCTGCCCACCGCCGAAGCGGTTATGCGGGCGATGGCTTTGGACAGTCTGGGCGAGTCGGTGCAGGTGCTTCCCACCTCCTTTGGCTGGCGCGCCGGGATCATCGGCGCTGCAGCGGTCGCCTTGCTCAACTTCTTCTACGCTCCGGCTGAGGGAGCCTGAACTATGACCGACCGTGTTGCCTTTGTGCCTCTGGCCCGGCCTACCTTCGACATCCCTTACGCCCGCAACATGGCGGAAACCGCGCGGGCCGCACTGAGCGCAAGCGGTCTCGATGTGCTCGGGCCGGAAGATCTCGTCGAAGACGAGCGCAGGGCTCGGGCCCTGGCCTCGGAGCTGAGCACCCAGCCCATCGAACTGCTGGTTCTGTTTCAGGCGACCTTTGCCGACAGTACCATGGCGATGGCGCTCGCGCGGGCGATTTCGGTTCCCGTGTTGCTCTGGGCCGTACCCGAGCCCCACACAGGCGGACGCCTGCGCCTCAACTCCCTCTGCGGCATCAATCTGGCCGCGCACGCGTTCACACGTAGCGGCATTCGCTACCATACCCTCTATGCCCCGCCCGACTCCACCGCTGCCGTGGACAAGGTCCATGCGCTGGCCGCGGCCGCGCGGGTGAGGCGCAGGCTGGCGCAAGCGCGGGTAGCACGGGTGGGGGATCACCCTGCAGGCTTCGATACCTGCGAACCCGAAGCCGAGGCACTGCATGAGGTGTTTGGCGCCCGGGTAGTACAGGTCGACCTGCAGGCAGAACTCTTCCCGGCCGTACGCAGTCTGCCGTCCGATGCCGTGGATCCCCTGCTCGACGATCTGAGCGGGCGGCTGCAGGGGCTCTCGACCCTGGATGCCCGGGCCACCCGCGGCACGCTCTCCATTTATCGCGTTCTCCAAGAGATGGCTCGCGACAAGGTGTTCGATGCTTATGCCATCCGCTGCTGGCCCGAATTCTTCACCGACCTGGGCTGTGCCGCCTGCGGTGCCATGTCCCTCCTCAATGATGCCATGATCCCCGCCTCATGCGAGGCCGATGTCAACGGCGCCCTCACCGAGCTCATCTTGCAGGAACTGAGCGGCGAGCCTGTATTCGGGACCGACATGGTTTCCCTCGATGCCGGGCTCGATGCCGTAGTCCTGTGGCATTGCGGCAAGGCTCCCCTGAGCATGGCCGACCCGGATTCTCCTATCGCTACCACCATCCACTCCAACCGCAGACTCCCCCTGCTGATGGATTTCAGTCTGCGGCCGGGTCGGGTGACGGTGGCCCGCGTCAGCCGCGCCACCGGTGAGTATCGCCTCGTCTTGGGCGGAGGCGAGATCGTCGCAGGTCCTAAGCCCTTTTCCGGGACTACCGGGTATCTCCGCTTCGACCGGCCCGCGATGGAAGTGCTCGACATTATCCTGGCTGAAGGACTCGAGCATCACATCGCCCTGACTTATGGTGACCATCGGCCCGCGCTGCGCGTCCTGGCCGATCTTCTGGATCTCCCCGTTCTCGATCTCACTCCCTGAGTTTCTCGTTCAACCACTCAATCCTTTCTCTCCCATTTTTTTCTCGCTCAATGGAGGCTAAGATGAACAGACGTTGGATTTTCGTACCATTGGTG
>RFJM01000557.1 GCA_003694905.1 Caldilineae bacterium | reverse complement strand
CGGCATACAGAACATTGTCTTGCCGGTCCACCAGAAAAACGTGACTTCCGGTTCCGGCCTGAAATGCGTTGCTCAGCACCGTTCGCGCCAGGCCGGCCGGCGAGAAAGCGCCCACCACAACCGGCTCGCCGGGCCACCCTGCGGCGGCCAGCACATAGCTCTCGCTGCTCGTTTCGGCCGCCAACGGCTCGGAAAAGACGCCTGCCATGTCTGCCTCCCGTGCCAACGTCAGGATTGCTCCGCCTGTGCCCGCCGGTTGTCTGCTCAGAAAAGAATCTGGAGGATAAAGGGAGAGCAGTTGGCCGGAACGGGCGAATATGCCCACACCGCCATCAAAGTCATCCCTCAGGCCCGGCGTGGATGCCAGAATGGCCGAGAAGTCTGCCGAGTCTGCAACACGTAGTGCCAGGGCGGCCACCACCGATCGGCGGTGGCGAAGCTGCTCATTGAGAGCGAAAGCCGAGGTACGCACTGCCCGTTCATCGCGTTCACCGACGAGGGACCTCATAGCCCGTTGATGCAGAGAAACACTGCCAAACGCCACCAGCAAAAGCAACAGGGTGAGCGGAAGCACGGTGAGCACAAAGAGTTGCAAACTCAGTCCGCGCCAGCGGGGACTATCGGCGGGGATCAACCGCAATGACGGCCATTTCATGCCGTCTACTCCAACTCACCAAGCTCCGGCGGAAGCCATCCTAACGACACGGCTCGCATCACAGCCTCGGTGCGGCTGCCGGCCTGTAATTTGCCGTAGATTTTGGCCAGATGCCCCTGTACCGTGCGGTCGCTGATGCCCAGTTGCACGCCGATGGCTTTGTTGGTAAAGCCCTTGGCGGCCAGGGCCAGCACCTCGAGTTCGCGCTCTGTGAGCTGTTCGACAGGGGCCTGGCTACTGCGCCGGCCGAGGTGGCCGAGCACAGTTTGGGTGATCGCCGGGTCCAACACCGACTTGCCCTGATATACATCGCGCACGGCAGCGATGATCTCGGCAGGTGCAGCCGTCTTCAGCACATAGCCATTGGCACCGGCCTGCAATACGGCCAGCACGTACGGATCGTCGTCATAAGCCGTGAGGATGAGGATACCGATATCGCGATGGTGCTGGCGGATCCAGCGCGTCACCTCGATACCCGAGGCGTGGGGCATCTGAATGTCGAGTACGGCCACGTCGGGATGATACTGGCTGACAAAAACGCGCGCCTGCTCACCATCGTCGGCTTCAGCCACAATCACGATATCGCCGGCTCGCTCGAGGAACTGACGAATGCCGGCCCTCACCACAGCATGGTCATCGGCCAGAAGAACCCGGATCTTTTTTTCAGCCCCGACGCTGCCCGGCGCGTTCTGCAACCGATTTGAGTCCTTCATAATTCAGTATCCTGATCCTTCGGCGACCCAACCTGATTAGGCCGTGACTCTTCAGTTCGTTGAGTACCAGTGTAGTGGTTTCGCGATAGGTGCCCGTCATCTCTGCCAGGTCCTGATGCGTCAGCCTGACCTCATCTCCCGAACCGTTTGCCTGTCGCAACAACGTGGCAGCCACCCGCGAGGTCACGCTCTTGAAAGCCATCTCTTCCAGCCGCGATTCGGTCTCCTTGAGCCGGTCATGGGTGACGCGCAGCAATTCCCAGCCGATCTGGGGATAGCGATATATGATGCGGCGTAGATCGTGACGATGAATCAGAAACAGGGTGCAGTCGGTCAGGGCCTGGGCCTCCGAGTGGTACCGCCCTTCGCCCCACATGACATCTTCGCCAAACATTGCCCCGCCTCCCAGCGTAGCCAGCACCAGCTTCTTCCCTTCGGAAGAGATGCGATACAGCTGTACGCGGCCGCTGTTCACCAGATACAGGATCTCGCCCTTTTCTTCCATATGATAGAAGATCTTGCCCTTGGGGGCGGAGGTCAGGGTCATGGAACGCGCAAGTTGCGCCAGTTCGCGATTGGAGAGTGCGCGGAACAGGTCCAGGTTGGCAAGCAGTTGCCACTTCTCGCCTGAGCGCCAGGCGTCGGCAGCACTCCTTCCGGAGATAGAGGGCGTCATGAGAGGATAGTCGTTCATGGGGCCAGACTTATTATAGACGGCAGCTGTGACATTACGTTGAAAGCCTGATGACAATTTCATGAAAATCTCGTCAAGTTAGCGACCGCCCGGTACTACACAGGCTCCCGGTGCCTGGCAGGGCGCGCATCGCCACCCGTCTGGGCGCGCTGCAAACGAATGCCAGGACCGGGAGCCGAACAGAGGAGGGCTTGCAAGACACCGACATTCAGCGGTGTCTGCAAAGGAGCTAGTGGTGTCCGTGGCCGTGATGACCGTGATGTTCATGGCCTTCGTGCGACTCGCCGCCTTCTGCCAGATAGGCTTCGGGGTCGCGGTCGAAGGCCCGTTTGCAGCCGGGCGCGCAGAAGTAGTACGTGGTGCCCTTGTACTCGGACTTGTGTTCGGCGGTCTCGGTATCGACCATCATACCGCACACGGGATCTTTCGCTTGGGCCATGAGATCTAACCTCCTGGTGAATGAAAGGGGATGGGACAATAGCTTAATCAGAACGTTGGGAGAAGTCCAGTAAGGCAACGAGAGTGGCATGAAGGGCCTTCCGTTCTTCTTCCGTGGGCTGGTTCAAGCCTGCCAGCAGTGTTTCCAATTCGGTCTGCAGCAGCAGGCGGCGGACGGCGCGCAGCGAACCCTCGATGGCTTCCATCTGTAACACGATGTCTTGAACAGGACGATTCTGGCCGATCATCAAGGCCACACCCCGCACGTGGCCTTCCACGCAGCGCAATCGATTCTGCAAGTCTTGCTGGAGGCGGGGGTCCATACTATCCCTCGGCGAGAGCCACCGGGCACGACGACGCCGTGCCCGGTGGCCGGCGTGATCACACGGCCATTTCTGCCCGTCGCTTGACTCCATCCGCCGCGGACGACGGCGCCGTTGACGAAGCCCGCAGGTAGGAGGGGCGAATGTCTTCTTTGCGCAGGCGGTTGGCGTTGGTGACCACGGTAACCGAACTGGTGGCCATGGCGATCTCGGCCAGTACGGGGTGCATCCAGCCGATGACGGCCAAGGGAATCATGGCCACGTTGTAGAAGAAGGCCCAGAAGAGATTCTGGCGGATTTTGCGGAAGGTAGCGCGGCTGAGGTTGATGGCTTCGACCACCCCTGTCAGTTCACCGCGCACCAGGGTGATGTCGCTGGCTTCGATAGCAATGTCGGTGCCGGTGCCGATGGCGAGGCCGACATTGGCCTGCGTGAGGGCCGGGGCATCGTTGATGCCATCGCCGACGAAGGCAACCAGGCCAAATTGGCCTTGCAGCTTCTGTACCTCGGCCACTTTGCCATCGGGCAGGACTTCGGCCAGTACATGGTCGATACCTACCTGACGGGCAATGGCGGCGGCCGTGCGCCGGTTGTCACCCGTGATCATGGCGGTTT
The DNA here is from genome assembly GCA_003694905.1 of Caldilineae bacterium. Taxonomy (GTDB): domain Bacteria; phylum Chloroflexota; class Anaerolineae; order J102; family J102; genus J102. The sequence continues at coordinate 3,654 of RFJM01000557.1, read as the reverse complement.
GCAGACCCATGGCGTGTAGCTCCGAAATGGCGGCCCGCGAGTCTTCCTTCATGGTGTCGGCCACCGCGATCACACCTGCGGGCCGCTCGTCAACGGCGACCAACATGGCCGTTTTCGCTTCTTCCTCCAGGCGCACCAGCGTGGCTTCCAGGGAGGAAGGATCGACACCGTAGTCGGCCAGCAGGCGTCGAGAACCGACCAGCACGCGATGCCCGTCGACCTGCGCCACTACGCCTTTACCGCGGACAGCCTGGAACTCCTGAGGTTCCACCGGGCTGAGACCTTCACCACGGGCCCGTTCAACAATGGCCCTTCCAAGGGGATGCTCACTGCCCGACTCAGCCGCGGCGGCAGCCTGCAGCAGAGTCGTCTCGGCATAGCCCTCAGCGGGCACCATATCGGTCACCTCCGGCTTCCCCTTGGTGATGGTACCGGTCTTGTCGAAAATGACGATGCGCACATCCTTCATAGTCTGGATGGCTTCACCCGTACGGATGAGGATACCGTGCTCGGCGCCCATGCCGCTGCCGACCATCAGTGCCGTGGGGGTAGCCAGACCCAGAGCACAGGGACAGGCGATGACCAGCACCGCGACCATGGAAATCAGGGCCAGCGTAATGACGCCGAGATCGGGATTCACCCAGGGCAAGAAGCTGCCGGCGCCCACCAGGCTGCCCATAACGCCGGGCAAGAGCAACCAGGCGACCACGGTGAGTAGGGCAATCGAGATGACGATGGGTACGAAGACACCCGTGACCCTATCGGCGAATTCCTGGATCGGCACTTTCGAGCCCTGGCATTCCTCCACAAGCTTGATAACCTGGGCCAGGAACGTGTCCTTGCCTACCCGCGTCGCCTCAACCTTGAGCAGGCCTTCCTGATTCACCGTCGCACCGATCACTTCATCGCCCGGTCGTTTGGTGACCGGCATCGATTCACCGGTGGCCATCGACTCGTCTACGGCGCTGATGCCGGAGAGCACCACACCATCGGTGGGGATCTTTTCGCCGGGACGAACGATCATGACGTCCCCCACCTGAACATCCTCGATGGGGATCTCCACCTCTCTCTCATCACGCAGGACGCGGGCGGTTTTGGCGCCCAGTTCCAGCAGCTTGCGGATAGCCTGCGATGCCCGGCCTTTGGCGGTCTCCTCTACGTAGCGGCCGGTGAGATGGAAGGCCATGATCATGGCGGCCACGCCGGCGTAGTTGGCGATGGGGAAGAAGAAAGAAGCGGGACCGGTAAGCAAGGAGACGCCCGTGCCAAGGGCGATCAGGGTATCCATGTTGGCGTGGGCGTGGCGCACGGCAATGGCTGCGCTGCGGTAAGTGTTCCGGCCTACCCAGAAGAGCACGGGCAAGGCCAGGACGATCATACCGAGGTTGTAGACGGTGGCATTGGGCCAGATGATGCCGAAAAACATTTCGGCAAACATCCAGAGGATGATGGGCACGGTAAAAGCCCAGGCCACGCGCATGCGGAAGCGCGCCTGCTGCATCTTGCGCTCTTCCAGGTCGACTTCCTCCTCGGCGGTTGCCTCTTCTGGAACTGCCAGCACTTCGTAGCCGGCATCGGCCACGGCTTTCTTGAAGTCTTCCAGACCGACCAGCCCCGGCACAAAGGTGACGGTGGCACGCTCGGTGGCCAGATTGACAGAAGCCTGGTCGACACCCGGCAGGCGCTGCAAGGCGCGTTCGACATGGCTGGCACAGGAAGCGCAGGTCATGCCGCCGATGGGTAGAGTGGTGGTCTCGAGGGGCACATCATAGCCGGCGTCCTCGACCGCCTGGATCAAGCGGTCGAGAGGCACGGGATCCGCTTCGAATGTTACCAGGGCTCGTTCCGTGGCCAGATTGACCTGAGCATCCTGTACGCCCGGCACTTTGCGCAGGGAACGCCCCACGTGTGAAGCGCAGGAGGCACAGGTCATTCCTTCAACGGGAAGAGTGAGCTGCTGTTGGGGCATGATCTCCTACTCCGTGCTTTCGTACACGCCCAGCAGCTGGGCGCTGTAATGGTGGCGCCCGTCATTGCCGGCGGCTGCCACGGCGGTTGCCAGGGCGCCGACGGGCGTCCGCGAGGGGTTGAACAGTACGTGCGCAAGGGCACGCTCCAGATCGATCTCTACAGCATAGACACCATCGAGCTGGAGGAGGCTGTTGTGTACGCGTCTGGCACAGTTGGGACACCCCATGCCTCGCACGACCAGAAAGGCCGAATAGGCATGGGTGATGTCGCTGGCATCAACTTGTTTCTCAAGAGGAGGAACGTAGCAATCCGAGTCACCGTGGGGCCTTGACCCTGATTTCGACATGATTACACTCCGGGGCTTGGAATCGATGGACAGGGTCCGGGAACATCGCGGGGACGTTCCCGGACTGTGGAGAGAAGAAGGAGCCTCACCTTATCGCTAAGGTACAATCCCATCATACCACCGCCAAGCCCCCTGGGGCAGCGCCATGCTGCCCTGCCGGCATGAGCCATTTGGCCTATCCGGCCTGTGCAGCAGCGCCCCGGCCTGAACGAGTGGCACCGACTGCCCGGTGACAGCCACTGCAGGTGCCGGCGACACCACACTCAGGCCGCGACAGGCTTGCGGGCAATGATCATGCGAAAAATGTCAGCAGGGCTGAGGCTTGTGACCGATTCGATCTCCCAGCCGGCGGCTCGTACGTTGTCCAGGGTCCGGCGGGCGATGTGCACACCGGTCAGCCAGTGGATGGGTTTATCCAGCCAGGACATCAGACGGGCCAGGGCACGTGGCTTGGCCAGCATGTGTTCCAGCAGGAGTAGGCGCCCGCCCGGCTTTGTCACCCGATAGGCTTCCCGCAAACCCTGCACCGGGTCGGGCACCGAGCAGAAAACGAAGGTGGCCACAACCTCATCGAACTCATTGTCGGGCCATTCCAGGTGCTGGGCATCCATCAGTAGCAGGGGGATGCGACGTTGCAAGCGTTGGGCCCGTTTGTGGGCGCGGGCGAGCATTCCGGGCGAGATGTCAATGCCGGTGATGTCGATGTGGTCGGGGTGGTGGGAAAAGTTCTTCCCCGTACCGACCCCGAGTTCCAGCACCCTGGGGCCGATCACCTCGCGCCACAGACGCCGCCGCCAGCGCCCGTACCACAACAGCTCGACCCATCCTTCCATCAGGTCGTACAGAGGCGCGATGAGATTGTAACGCTGTCTCGTATGTCGCGTATCGGCAGTAGTGGTCATGATGAGCGATCCACGTGAATGCTCGTGTGTTGTGTATCGAGTCGTGAACGCAGGCAACCTGCCGAACACGCACCGGCCCACTCTGCGGGGCGGTTGCGGTCCGACAGGCTCACGGACTTCCTGCGGGTGTTTCCTCGCGCGCTGCTCGTGTCAGACCGTGTCATTGAGCAGATCGCGGCGCATGGTCTCGTATTCGCTTTGGGTAAGCTCACCGCGCGCATAGCGTTTTTGCAGGATGTCTAATGCGCTTTCGGTGCTCGCCGTGCCCTCACGAAATAGGGGCCTGCCGGTGGTGCTGGCAGTGCGGGGAAAGAGAGAAGCGATGAACCATACGGCCAGGCCGATCAAAAGCACCGGCACGACCAGCATAGAGAGGAGGCCCAGGCCTCCAAATCCTAAACCCATCATGGTATCGTACCTCCTATGGGTGAGAGT
>RFJM01000556.1 GCA_003694905.1 Caldilineae bacterium | reverse complement strand
GGCCAGCAGCTTTTCCGCCACGTCGGGCTTGATGGACGGATCGTCGGCATCCTGCACTTCGTGACCGTAGATGCTGAAGGCGGGCAGGCCCTTTTGAGCGTGGGCAGCCAGGACCGCGGCGAGATAGACGGCACCGGGTCGTTCGGTACCGTTGAAGCCGTAGATGGCTTTGGGCATGTAGGGGTCCATGTCCATGGTCTCGGCGCCATAACACCAGCAGGGCGTGACGGTGATGGTGAGGCCGACGCCCTCCTTGCGGAACTTCTCGGCGCAGGCGGCCGTCTCGGGCACGCGGCCGATGGTGCTGTCGGCGATGACGCACTCCACGGGCAGCCCGTTGGCATGGCGCAGATTGTTCTCCAACAACTCGGCCACCGCCCGTGCCATGTTCATGGTCTGCTCTTCGAGCGATTCGCGCACGCCGCCGAGACGGGCGTCGATGGTCGGACGAATGCCGATCTTGGGCATGTCGCCCACCAGACGATTGCGGGGTGGGTTGAGTTTCAGGTCGTTCATGGTTGCTTCTCACCGGAGGAGGCAGAGGCAGGAGAGGGAGCCAGATCCCTTTCGGGATCACGCCCCAGGGAACCGTAGCGGCCGTAGCGATGCACGGCTTCTGTCATGGCAACGAAGTTTTCGGGCGGGATGCCTTCCATAATGCTGGTGGAGGAGCCCAGGGCATAACCCCCACCGGGACCCATTTTCTCGCAATAGATGCGCACAGTTTCTTCGATCTCCTCGCGGGCCCCGTAAGCCAGCAAGACGGTGGGGATGTTGCCGACCAGGGCAAAGCGATCTCCCCATTTCTTCTTGACCTCGAAGATGTCGTTGGATTCCGGCTCGATGGGATGACAGATGTCGAAGCCGATGTCGTCGAGAATGGGGAAGATCATGTCCATCTTGCCGTCGGTGTGGAAGGCGACCAGTTTGCCGGCATCCTTGGCGGGCGCGATCAGGCGCTTCATGCGGTGGGGAAAGATCTCCAGGAACATGTCGGGATGGATCATCAGGCCCTGGTTGTGGCCGATGTCGTCGTTGACCAGAATGAAGGCCAATTCGTCGGCAAATTCATCGCACACGGCCTGCATGACCTTTTCCTGATGCGCCAGCAGGATGTCCATGAGTTTTTCGAGGAAGGGCCGATTGTCGTAGAACATCAGGAAGGAGTCGCTGACGCCTACGGCCAACATGGCGCTGTCGAAGAAGGAGGTGAAGTTGGCGAAGACACCGACGCCGGTGCCCTGTGCGGCGCGGAGGTAGCGTTCGAGATAGCGAAGCTGGGCGTTGATGGGGGTTGGCGGTTCCAGGTCCTCCAGGTCGGCTTCTGATTTGACGGAGCCGTCGACGTAGTGTTCGGTGCCGTCGTGGGCGGTGCGGAAGACGTTGTTGGGCCGCCAGTTGAAGTTGCACACCACGGCGTCCATGCCCAGATTGAGGGCGAACTGGACGTGGTCTTCAGGGGTGATGGATTGCCCGCCCACGCTGGCGTCGACAATGTCGTAGTCCAGTTCCTTGCCCAGGACGTATTCGAAGACGGGCTTGCTGGTGACCCAGAACTCGAGGTGCGGGATACGGTCGGGCTCCTCGTGGCGAAAGGCTTTGAGGAGCCGGTTGATGTCGGAGCGGTGGTAGTCATGGGATTCTGACACAGGTTTCCTCCTCCGGGTCCAGATGACCCCTGGTCTTCGTGACTCCACCGGTTGGGGGCAGGGCGGGCAGCGATGGTGGAGAGAACGAAGGCGTGGATCAGGCGGCGATTCCGAGCAGGGCCTTGGCCTTGCGGGCGGCGCTGCCGGCATCGGGTGCGAAGCCGTCGGCGCCTACCTTGTCTGCAAAATCCTGGGTTACGGGTGCACCCCCTACCATCACCTTGACCTGGTCGCGCACGCCGGCCTCTTCCAGGGCCTCGATGGTGGCGATGATGGACTTGGTGGTGGTGGTAAGCAGTGCGGACATGGCCACGATATCCGGCTTCTCCGCCTTGACCGTCTCAACAAAGCGAGAAGGTGCGACATCGGTACCGAGATCGATGATCTTGAAGCCGGCCCCCTCCATCATCATGGCCACCAGGTTCTTGCCGATATCGTGTAGATCGCCGGCCACGGTGCCGATGACGACAGAGCCGATTTGCTGGACACCGGCATCGGCCAGCAAGGGTTTCAGGAGCTCCATGGATGCGTTCATGGCGCGAGCGGCAATGAGCATTTCGGGTACGAATTTTTCGCCGATTTCGAAGAGGCGGCCGACCTCGGTCATGGCGGGAATGCAGGCTTCGTTGAGGATGGTCTCGGCAGGAGTGCCGGCTTCCAACTCGGCCTGGGTCTCGGCATGGGCGGTGGGGGCATCACCGTTGAGGACGGCGTTGTAGATCTTTTCAAGGCTCATGGGGATCGTCTCCTTGTATCGAGGAAGCGGTGGGATGGGTTCTTGACTGGGGACAGCGCGGCTCGCGCGGGCTCAACCCTTGGTGGCACCAGAGGTGAGGCCCTCCATGAGCTGGCGCTGGACAATGGCAACGAAGATAACGGCGGGAATCAACATCAAGACGGACATGGCGGTCATGCCCCGCCAGTCGGAAACGAATTGGCCGGTGAACTCGAAGAGGGCAGGGGGGAAGGTGCGCGAGGCAGGGGTGCGGGTGATAATGCTGGCCAGAGCGAACTCGTTCCAGGAGGTGAGGAAGGCAAAGATACCGGCGGCTGCAGCACCGGGCAGGGCCAGGGGCAGATCGACACGCACAAACGCGCCCCAGTGAGAGCAGCCATCAATGCGGGCAGCATCTTCGAGCTCTTCGGGAATGGCACGGAAGAAGCCATCCATCAACCAGGCGGTAAAGGGTATGTTCAGGGCCACGTAGATCAAGATCATGCCGGGGACGGTGTCTGACAGACCGAGACGGGCGTAGAGGATGAAGAGGGGAAGGCTCAGAGCGATGCCGGGAATGGCCCGGAACAACATCATGGCCAGAAAGGTGCCGTTCTTATAGCGGAACTTGAAGCGGGCGAAGACAAAGCCGGCTGCCGTGCCCAGCACGAGGGCAAAGAGGGTGCTCACCAGCGAAATGACAATGGAGTTGCGGGCATAGTCCCCCACCGGGATGGAACCCCCCAGGCCAAAGGCTCCCTCGGGCGTGGGCATTCCGAAAAGGATCTTGTACGAGTCGAAGGAAAAGCCGGAGGGAATCCAGACGGGTGGAAAGGCGTTGATCTCGGAGCGTATGCGCACCGAGGTGAGGATGATCCACAACACGGGGATGAAGAAGATGAAGAGGACGAACCAGAGAAAGATCTCGTTGAGAATCCGCCCCCGGCGCCTGCTGCGCGAAAAGCTCTTGGTACGGGTTGCCACGCTCATCAGGACTGACCTCCTGCCCAACGGCTCTTGATGACGTTGTAGAAGAACCACCAGGTGAATATCCAGCTAAAGATGACGGTGATATAGGACATGGCCGCGCCCACGGCGAACTGCTGGCCGGTGAATGCCAGGCGATTGACGTAGGTCCAGATGAGCTCGGTGCGGTTGGCGGGACCGCCGCCGGTCATGATCTGCACCACATCGTAGGCGCGGGCGATATCGAGGGAGCGGATGGCCATGGCGGTGTAGATGAAAGGCAGAAGCATAGGCAGGGTGAGATGCCGGAATTTCTGCCAGCCGGAAGCACCGTCGACTTCTGCTGCCTCGAAAGGTTCCTGAGGCAGCGAGAGGATGCCCGCTTCGAGGATGACGACCATGAAGGGTGTGCTCATCCAGATCTCGGCAATGAGAATGCTGATGAATCCCAGGGGTTTATCGATAAGCCAGGGGATGAAGTGCGGTTCGCCCGTGATGGCATAGAGGATGTTGTTGACCAGGCCCACCTGAGCGTTGAAGAACCACTTGAACTGGAAACCGACCAGGATGGGAGCAAACATCATGGGCATCATGATCAGAGTACGGGCCACGCTCTGCCCGCGAATGGCCCTGGCGATGAGGTGGGCGATGCCCAGGCCCAGCAGGAATTCGATATTGACGGCCAGGGTGATGAAGAGGACCGTCCTGCCAAAGGAAGCCCAGAAGAGGGGATCGTCAAACAGCAGAGTGGCGTAGTTCTTCAGGCCGATGAAGTCGTAGTTCTGCGCTGTGGTGAGGGTATAGCTGGTCAGGCTGAGGTAGAGGGAGTAGAGCATGGGGAAGCCGATGACCAGCAGCATGATGATGACGCTGGGCAAGAGCAGGATGAAGGGCAGATGCCTTTCGCTGAGGGAGATTCGCCAGCGCCGCCGGGAAGCGACGGCTTCTTGGGCGAGGGGACGAGTTGTCATAGGCGCGACCTCTTGGGGGAAGGAGTGGGGCGATCGCACACGACCGCCCCACCGGATTGCTGTGCCGAGGAAAAGGCCGGAGGCTTAGCCGTAGTAGCCCGCTTCCTTCATGAGCTCGTAGGTCTTCTCAACGGCCTCGTCGAGACCGGCCTGAGGTTCCTTGTCGCCCAGCATGATCTGCTGCAGGATGGGATAGACGATGTTGGACATGGGAATCCATTCGGCGATCAGAGGCGGGGTCTTGAAGTCTTCTCGAGCCTGAAGCAGGGCCAGCTCCAGCCGTTTCTTGGCGAGGGGATCGTCGGAGCCTTCGGCCTCGGCGATGATCTCATCCCACACACTCTGGCGGGAGACGAGGAAGCCGAGCTTGGCTTCCAGACGATTGCCGTCCGGGCTGGTCAGCCACTTGATCAGATCGGCGGCCATCTCCTTTTCTTTCGAGGCCTTGGTGATGGAGAAGCCGTGGTGTCCTGCCCAACCACTGTGGATGCCGGCGTCGCCCTTGGGCTGGCGGGCCAGGTCGAACTTGCCGGCAACCTTGCTGCTGTTGGGATCCTGGAAGAAGCTGTACCAGCCATACCACTCGGTATACATGCCGATGATGCCGTTGACCCACTGGGTGGCAACGTCCTCCCAGAGGTAGTTGGTCATGTCAGGAGGCATGGCGCCGGCCTGATAGAGTTCGGCAAGCATGGTGGCGGCTTTGACCGCGGCGGGGCCGTTGAAGATGGGCTCCCACTTCTCGTTAAAGAGTTCGCCGCCTTCGGCCGTCTGAATCTCGTACCAGCGGCCGGTCAGGGCCTCTTCCTTGCCTGCGAACTGGGTACCGAAGATGCCGGGATTGTTCTTGGTGATGTCGATGGCCATCTGCTTGAACTCATCCCAGGTCTCGGGCGGCTTCTCGATGCCAATGTCGGTGCGATAGTGCAGGCAGGAAATGTCGAAGTGTCGCGGGATGACCCAGAGATGGCCGTCCTTGCGGGTGGCGTCCAGCAGGCTGGGGATGAAGTCGGCCAGCTCTTCCTCGCTGAAGTAGTTGTCCAGGGGTTCGAGACCGCCGGCCTTGACGTACTGGGAGAAGAAGCTGCTGTGATCCCAGCACACGTCGTAGTCCACGGTGCCTGCTGCAAAGTCCTGCACCAGGCGCTTGTCGGTCTCAAAGCCGTTGCCCTTGAACACGAACTCGACCTTGGCGCCGGTCTTTTCTTCCCAGGCAGGGATGAGTTTGTAGAGTTCGTCGTAGTTGGCGCCGCTGATGGCATGCATGCGCAGGGTCTTGCCTGCGAAGGGCTTGCCGACGACAGCGGGTGCCTGGGTGGGCTGCTCGGCGGGTTGTTCGGCCGGTTGTTCGGCAGGGGCCTGGGGCGCAGCGGGGGCGCAGGCTGCCAGCGCCGCGGCACCACCGGCAATGCCCGACAGCTTCAGGAATTCGCGACGAGAGACTTTTTTCTTCTTCTCAGACATGTTCCTTTCTCCTGGTTAGAATGAAGTCGAAAAGATCGATGGATGGGGATGTGGAAAATTTTTTGGGGCAGTGGCACCTCCTTGTTTTGAGTGAGCGAACATGGGACAAGAGAGAGGATAGGTGGAAGACAGGGCAGAGGATCGGTGGAGAGCAGAAGAAGCAGAAAGCAGCTCTCATCGACGACGATGAAGCCGTGTCTCAGAAGAGACCGCGCACCACAGTCTGGCTGGGTGGCGGGCGTTTGGGTCGGGCAATGGCGGAAAGACGCTCTACCCAGGCCTGCACCATGGCCGCCCACAGGCGCCGGGCAGATGCCGGAGTGGCTTCGCGAGCTTTGCTCTGGGGGGTATTGGCATACCAGGGAGGCTTCATACCCAGCCGGTCCTGCGCGACCAGGTCGGGATGGGTGGCCAGAATGAAGGAGGTCTCGTAGTAGCCGGCGTGGTCGGCCATCTCCACCCCCTGCTCGGCAGCGGCGGGCAGGACCGAGGGCCAGACCTGGATACGTTCAAAGACGTTGTCGTTGGGATCCGGGGGAGCTTTGCCCCACCAGCCGTCGCCCCGTTCCGCCTGCGCCTGCTCGAACATCACTTCGGCGGCGGCCTGACGGATGGCCAGGGATTCCGGTCCCTCCAGACCCTGATGGTGCACGCCCACGATGATCCAGTGCCAGCCCATATCGCAGAACCCGGCCAGGATGTCTTTGACATGGCGGCCGAAGCGCTCGGTGGAGACATCCAGCGAGCCCTGGCGCGGGCCGGTGACGGCATGGCTGGCGGGGCCGTACCAGATGGGAGGGGCTACAACGCACCGCACCCGCTCGGCTACGGCCAGCATGAGCTCCTCGACCACGATGGTGTCCACGCCCAGGGGCAGGTGCGGGCCATGGTACTCGATACATCCCGTCGGCAGCAGCAGAGGCCAGCGCTCGTCCAGGGCCGTCTGTAATTGGTCGGGGCGCAGGTGTTGCAGGCGCATGGGAAGAGTCCGGTGGGAGCGTCAGCAGAGGTCGGGGATGTCGTATTCACCCAGTTGCAGGGGGTACTTGCCGTATTCCCTGACCAGGTTGACGACATAGTCATAGTTTTCGCCCGAGATGTTGGAGGCTACGGAGTGGTCGGACTGGAAGATCAGCCCGCCCCCCTTGGCAGCGTTGAGTTTGCGCAGGACAATGGGCTTGAGTTCTTCGGGGGTGCATTCGGCCCAGGCGATGACATCCATATTGCCGCAGAAGCCAAGGGAATGGCCGTATTCGCGGCGCAGTTCCACCACATCCAGTCCTGCCTTGGCTTCCAGGGGGTTGTAAGCATCGATGCCGATCTCGATGAAGTCGGGCAGGATGCGTTTGACGTTGCCGCAGCCGTGATAGATGACGGGCAGATCATGGCTGTGACAGATGTTGACCATTTCCTGGATATATGGCTTGTAATGGGCTCGCCACCAGTCGGGAGAGAAGAAAAGGTCTTTCTTGTAGGCTACGTCTCCCCAGATGACCATACCGTCCAGAAGTCCGTCCGCGGCGGCGATCTGGGCCTTGAGGATCTCGATGGCGAATTCCATGGTGCGTTCGATAAAGCGCGCGTGCCGATCGGGATAGAGCGCGGCCCAGAGCAGGTTGTTCTGAGGGCCGATGATGCGGGTCATGTACTCGTTGGCCTCGCAGACGCTGCCGAAGACGGCGAAGTTGGGGTAGAGGGACTTGACGGTGTCGATCCAGGCCGGTGAGTTACGCTCGAAGCCATCTCCCACCCCCGCGATCTGATTGTCGCCGGCGCTGAAGTAGCGCCGCTCGTCCCAGGGATCGTCGAATTCAAAGGCTTCGGCCTTTTCGATGGTGTCGGTTTCGAAGGCGATGAATTCGGGCATGGGGTCTTTGAATTTCTTGCGCAGGATGGCCTCGAAGCCGGTTTTGACGATGACCTCCTCTTCGGTTTCTTTGAGTGTCTCGAAGGGTTTGATGTGGGGATCCATGTTGGGGATGGTCACCTGCCAGTCGAGGTCATAGTAGGTGTAGATATCGGTATCGGCAGGCAGACCGAGTTCCCGGCGCCAGCGTTCGATAAAGCTGCCCCAGAAGAAGTCGCTGATGGGCACGCGGTCGCCTTCTTCGTGATTGAGGGCCTTGCGCATGCGCTCGACTTTGGCCAGGGCATTCGCGGTTCGTTCCATGGGAAAACCTCCGTGGATGAGAAAGGACGGGTGCCTTGCTCAATCCATGTGGAAGACCTCCTCCATCTCGGACCACCACTCACCTTCGGCCCGATTCTGGACGGGTGCCTGCATGGGCATCATGATGTCCCACCACTCCTGGGTCTTGGGGTCGGCAGCCATCTTGGCCATGTCTGCCTCGAAGTCATCGCCGACGTATTCGAAGTAGGCGAAGAGCAAGGGAACGCCGGGTTGGACCTCCTTGTAGAAGATAGAGTAGTTCTGGATGTTGCACTGCCGGATCATATCGAGGATCTCGGGCCAGACGGCCGCGTGGTACTTCTTGTACTCTTCCAGCCGCTCGGGCCTGATTCCGATGACCTGTCCATGGCGCTGCATGTCGGTTGCTCCTTTGGCGAAGAAGAAATGGGTGAGCGGATTGAGGTGATCGGCCGATTCGCGTTAGGGGTCATAGCTCCCGCATTCGCGAATGGTTTCGTACATGATGATGACGTTTTCGACGGGGGTCTCTGGCAGCAGATAGTCGTGACTGGGGGAGGCGATGAAGCCGCCACCGGGCATCATGATCTCCAGGACTTCGCGGGTGAGTTGACGGGCGCCTTCCGGGGTGGTTTCGATGAGACGCTGGGTGTCGATACAGCCGAAGAAGGTGAAGTCCCGGCCGAAATCCCGTTTCAGGCCTGCCAGGTCCATGCCCCGGCAGTAGGGCTGCACCGATTGCATGCCGTCCATGCCGATGGCAATGAGGTCGGGGATGAACTCACGCATGGAGCCGTCGGTGTGAAGCACTACCAGTTTGCCGTATTCGTGTCCCAGGTCGACAAAGCGCTTGAGGTAGGGTAGCACGAACTCCCGGAACAGGGGGGGACTGAGAAGGGGGCCGGTCTGTGCGCCCAGGTCATTGCCGATGAAGAAGATGTCGATGGCGTCGCCCGCGGCCTCGAAGATGCGACGACTGACCTCCAGATAGTATTCAGAGGTGCGCTGCATGACGGTGTGGACGATCTCGGGATTGTCGTACATCTGGTAGATGAGGCCATCGAAATCCAGCAGATCGATGGCATCGTGCCAGAAGGGGGACCACTCGCCGCCGAGGATGGCGAACTCGCCGCCCCACTGCAGCGCTTCTTCGCGGATGTGGGAGACTTCGATCCAGTCGGGATCGGGCCAGGGATAGGCCAGGACCTCTTCCAGGCTGG